>JALWKH010000037.1 GCA_026996635.1 Bacteroidales bacterium
GCAACAAACCAGCTCTCTCAATTTATGGATCAAACCAACCCGCTTTCTGAAATCACTCACAAGCGTAGGATGTCTGCATTAGGTCCGGGTGGTTTAACAAGAGAAAGAGCAGGTTTCGAAGTTCGTGACGTACACTACACACACTACGGACGTTTATGTCCTATTGAAACTCCCGAAGGTCCGAACATTGGTCTTATTACTTCATTGTGCGTTTATGCAAAAATTACCGACTTAGGATTTATTGCTACACCATACCGCAAAGTAGAGGTAGGTAAGGTTAACTTAAATAATAAAGATGTAATCTACCTGACAGCTGAAGAGGAAGAAAAACACATCATTGCGCAAGCAAATGCACCTATCGATTGGGAAAACGGTGATTTCAAGAGCGAAAGAATTAAAGCTCGCCAAAAAGGTGATTTCCCCGTTGCACAACCTGAAGAAATCACTTTAATGGACGTAGCACCAAACCAAATAGCATCAATCTCTGCATCACTTATTCCATTCTTGGAACACGACGATGCTAACCGTGCCCTTATGGGTTCGAACATGATGCGTCAAGCAGTACCGCTCATCAGACCTGAATCCCCTATCGTTGGAACAGGACTGGAAGGTAAGGTGGTAAAAGACTCCAGAATTCACTTGGTTGCCGAAGCTGATGGTGAGGTAGTTTATGTTGATGCAACGGAAATAAAAATTAAATACGACAAAACAGAAGAAGATAAGCTGGTAAGCTTTGACGATGAAATTGTTACATACAAAATCCCTAAATTTAAGAAAACAAACCAAAATACAACTATCAACCTTACACCGATAGTTAAAAAAGGTCAAAAGATTAAAAAGGGAGATATACTGACAGAAGGATTTGCAAGCGACCAAGGAGAACTTGCTCTCGGACGAAATCTCAAAGTTGCATTTATGCCGTGGAAAGGTTACAACTTTGAGGATGCTATCGTTATTTCTGAAAGAGTTATCAGGGAAGATATTTACACATCAATCCACATACAAGATTTTTCACTCGAAGTAAGAGACACTAAACTCGGTGAAGAAGTTCTCACTTACGATATTCCGAATGTAAGTGAAGAAGCAACTAAAAATCTTGACAGTAACGGTATTATAAGAGTAGGAGCAAAAGTTAAACCCGGTGATATCCTTATAGGTAAAATTACACCGAAAGGAGAATCAGATCCTACTCCTGAAGAAAAATTATTGAGAGCAATTTTTGGCGATAAAGCAGGAGATGTAAAAGATGCATCGCTTAAGGCACCTCCTTCATTGTACGGTACGGTAATAGAAACCAGTCTTTTTGAAAGAACAACAAAAGATAAAAGAACAAAAAGCGTTGAAAAATTACTGAAAGAAAAAGCAGAAAAAGAAGCCGAAGAAAAGATTCAAAAGTTAAACGAAAAACTTATTAAGAAACTTTACGCTGTTCTTAACGGGCGTGTTTCTCCCGGTATCAAGAATAATTTAGGAGAATTTGTAGTACCAAAGGGTACAAAATTCACAATGAAAATTCTGCAAGAACTCGATTATACTAACTTATTAAATACCAATAAATGGTCAAACGATAAGAAAGTAAATAACATTGTAATAAAGATTCTGAGCAATTACAACCTTAAATACAAAGAAATTCTTGCAGAAAAGAAAAGGAAAATCTTTAACATAACAATAGGTGACGAGTTACCGACAGGTATTTTAAAACTTGCAAAAGTTTACATCGCTCAAAAGCGTGAACTCAAGGTTGGTGATAAAATGGCAGGCCGACACGGTAACAAAGGTATTGTTGCCAAAATTGTACGTGAAGCCGATATGCCGTTCTTGGAAGACGGAACACCTGTTGATATCGTTCTTAATCCTCTTGGTGTGCCTTCCCGTATGAACCTAGGACAAATTTATGAAACAGTTCTGGGTTGGGCAGGCGAAAAGTTAGGTGTTAAGTTCTCAACACCGATTTTTGACGGTGCATCACTCGAAGATATTACCGAATGGACAAGAAAAGCAGGTTTGCCTGATTACGGAATGACATACCTATATGACGGAGAAACAGGTGAAATGTTTGAACAACCTGCTACTGTCGGTGTAATTTACATGATGAAGCTCAACCACTTGGTTGATGACAAGATGCACGCAAGGGCAATTGGTCCATACTCACTTATCACCCAGCAACCACTCGGCGGTAAGTCACAATTCGGTGGTCAAAGGTTCGGTGAAATGGAAGTATGGGCACTTGAAGCATTCGGTGCAGCTCATATGCTTAGGGAGATGCTAACAGTGAAATCCGACGATATCAACGGAAGATCTAAAACTTATGGAGCAATTGTAAAAGATCAACCTATGCCGGAACCCGGTATTCCGGAATCATTCAATGTATTGGTAAACGAATTAAAAGGTTTGGCTCTTAATTTAGATTTTGAAGAATAATTATAAATATTTAACAATTATGGCATATAAAAAGAGTACCCGCATAAAAAGTAATTTTTCAAAAATAAGGATAACCTTAGCTTCTCCCGACAAAATATTAGCAGATTCTTGGGGAGAAGTTTTAAAGCCGGAAACCATAAATTACAGGACATACAAGCCCGAAAGGGACGGTCTGTTCTGCGAAAGGATTTTCGGACCCGTTAAAGATTACGAATGCCACTGCGGTAAATATAAAAGAATCAGATATAAAGGAATCGTTTGTGACAGGTGCGGTGTGGAAGTTACGGAAAAGAAAGTAAGAAGGGAAAGAATGGGACACATCCAGCTTGTTATACCTGTCGTACATATTTGGTTCTTCCGTTCATTGCCTTCAAAAGTAGGTATGCTTCTCGGGTTGTCAATCAAGAAATTGGAACAAATTATTTATTATGAAAAATATGTAGTTATCCAACCCGGTATTAAAGAAGCAGACGGAGTAAAGAAAATGGACTTCCTGGATGACGAAGAATATAATGCAATACTTGACAGCCTACCTAAAGAAAATCAAATGCTTCCGGATGACGACCCGAATAAGTTTATTGCTAAAATGGGTGCGGAAGCTATACTTATGCTTTTGGAAAGGCTTGACCTCGACGAACTGTCATACCAACTCCGTCATCAAGCAAGCACTGATACATCCGGACAAAGAAGGAATGAAGCATTAAACAGATTAAATATAGTTGAAGCTTTCAGAAGCTCAAAAGGCAGGAGCAAACCCGAATGGATGGTTTTAAAAATCTTGCCTGTTATACCACCCGACCTCAGACCGTTGGTACCTCTGGATGGCGGTAGATTTGCTTCATCAGACCTTAACGACCTTTACCGTAGGGTAATCATCAGAAACAACCGTCTAAAAAGGTTGATGGAAATTAAAGCTCCTGAAATTATCCTCAGGAACGAAAAAAGAATGCTCCAAGAAGCTGTTGACTCACTTCTTGACAACACAAGAAAATCCAATGCAGTAAAAAGCGATAATAACAGACCGTTGAAGTCACTTACCGACAGTTTGAAAGGTAAACAAGGACGTTTCCGTCAAAACTTGCTCGGTAAACGTGTTGACTATTCGGCTCGTTCTGTTATCGTGGTAGGTCCGGAACTTAAAATGCACGAATGCGGACTACCTAAAGAAATTGCGGCAGAATTATATAAGCCATTTATTATAAGAAGGTTACTTGAAAGGGGTATTGTAAAAACAGTTAAGTCTGCAAAAAAAATTGTTGACAGGCGTGAACCTGTTATATGGGATATATTGGAAAACTTGCTGAAAGGACACCCTGTACTCCTCAACCGTGCTCCTACACTTCACAGGTTGGGTATTCAAGCATTCCAACCTAAACTCATTGAAGGTAAAGCAATTCAATTGCATCCGTTGGCTTGTACTGCATTTAACGCAGACTTCGACGGTGACCAAATGGCTGTTCACCTTCCGTTGAGCAACGAAGCCATATTGGAAGCTCAACTTTTAATGCTTGGATCTCACAATATCCTTAACCCTGCAAACGGAACACCTATTACCGTACCTTCGCAAGATATGGTATTAGGGTTGTACTATATAACCAAAGAACTTCCTGGTGCAAAAGGTGAAGGACAAATTTTCTACGGTCCCGAAGAAGTAATGATTGCATACAACGAAAGGAAAGTTGACCTTCACGCTAAAATTAAAGTTAGAATAAAAGATGAAATAATTGACACGACTGTAGGTAGAGTTATTCTCAACCAATATGTTCCCGAAGGTATAGAATATATCAATAAACTTCTGACCAAAAAGGAATTAAGAGAAATTATCGGTTATATTTTCAAGAAAAAAGGAACGGCAGTTACAGCCAAATTCCTTGACGATATTAAACATCTCGGATATATTTCCGCATTCAAGGCCGGCCTTTCATTTAATTTAGGTGATGTAATTATACCTAAGGAAAAAGAAAAACTGCTTGCCGAAGCATACGAAAAGGTAGAAGAAGTTTGGATGAACTATAATATGGGTCTTATCACAAACAATGAAAGGTATAACCAAATCGTTGATATTTGGACCCATACCAATACCAAACTTACCAACATATTGATGGATACCCTGAAAAAAGATAAAAACGGGTTTAACTCCATCTATATGATGATTGACTCCGGAGCACGGGGTTCTAAAGAACAAATTCGTCAGCTTGCGGGTATGAGAGGTCTTATGGCAAAACCTCAAAAATCCGGAGCAGAAGGCGGGCAAGTTATCGAAAATCCGATTCTTTCAAACTTTAAAGAAGGACTTTCGGTACTTGAATACTTTATTTCTACTCACGGTGCACGTAAAGGTCTTGCCGATACAGCTCTTAAAACAGCCGATGCAGGTTATTTAACCAGAAGGCTTGTAGATGTGGCACAAGATGTTATTATTACGGAAGAAGACTGTGGAACACTCAGAGGTATAACTGCAACAGCAATTAAAAACAATGATGAAGTCGTAGAATCACTCTATGACAGAATATTGGGTAGAGTATCCGTTCACGATATTTATCACCCGAACACAGGCGAATTGATTGTTGCAAGCGGGGAACAAATAACAGAAGAAATAGCACAAAAGATAGAAGAATCCCCAATTGAAGAAGTTGAAATCAGGTCGGTACTCACCTGTGAAGCTAAACGTGGGGTATGTGCTAAATGTTACGGTAGAAACCTGGCAACAGGTAAACTCGTACAAGTTGGAGAATCCGTTGGTGTTATTGCAGCACAATCAATCGGTGAACCTGGTACACAGCTGACACTTAGAACATTCCACGTAGGTGGTACAGCCGGTAACATAAGTAGTGAATCTTCTATTGTAGCAAAATACGACGGTGTACTGGATATTGAAGAATTGAGGACAGTTAAATACGAAGAACCGGACGGCAAGAAAATTGATATTGTAGTAAGCCGTATGGCAGAAATGTTCCTCATTGATCCTAATACTAAAATGAGGTTATATAGCAAACCAATTCCGTACGGATCAAGATTGTACAAAAAACCCGGTGCTAAAGTTAAGAAAGGAGACCTGATATGTGAATGGGATCCATATAACACTGTTATTGTTTCTGAAGTTTCCGGTAAAGTTACATTCGAAAATCTTGTAGAAAACGTCAACTACATAATAGAAAGGGACGAAAATACAGGACTTGAAGAAAAAATAATAATTGAAACAAGGGATAAAAGTAAAATTCCTACACTTAAAATTATAGATAAGAAAAAAGAAGTTCTAAAGACCTACACATTACCGGTAGGCGCTCACATATCGTTATCGGAAGGTGACGAAGTAAAAACCGGACAAGTAATTGTTAAGATACCTAAACGTACGACTAAAGCAGGTGACATTACCGGAGGTTTGCCGAGAGTTACCGAATTGTTCGAAGCAAGAAACCCGAGCGATCCTGCAACTGTTGCAGAAATCGACGGTATTGTGCATTTCGGCTCTATTAAACGAGGTAAACAAGAAATTATAATCACCTCAAAAGAAACAAATGAGTCGAAAAAATATTGGGTACAAATATCCAAACAAATACTTGTACAAGAAGGAGATTTCGTAAAAGCAGGCACCGCACTTACAAACGGAGCGATTACTCCAGCAGATATTTTGGCTATTAAAGGTCCGACAGCTGTTCAAGAGTACCTTGTAAATGAAGTACAGGAAGTTTACAGGCTTCAAGGTGTGAAAATTAACGATAAGCACTTTGAAGTTATTGTAAGACAAATGATGCGTAAAGTTGAAATAGAAGATCCAGGAGATACACACTTCTTAACAAAACAACTTGTTGACAAGATAGAATTCATGGAGGTAAATGATGAAATTTACGGAAAGAAAGTTGTTGTTGATCCCGGAGATTCTACGGAAGTAAGCAAAGGACAAATTATTACTCCAAGACGATTGAGGGAAATAAACTCAACATTGAGAAGATCCGATAAGAAGTTAGTTGAAGTTAGAGATGCAAAACCTGCAGTTTCCAAACCGGTATTGCAAGGTATTACAAGAGCAGCACTTCAAACACGAAGCTTTATTTCGGCTGCATCGTTCCAAGAAACACCAAAGGTACTTAACGACGCTGCTATCCGAGCAAAAGAAGACTTGTTGCTCGGCCTTAAAGAAAATGTAATTGTAGGTCATTTAATACCTGCAGGTACAGGTTTGGCAAAATATCAAAAAATGAGAGTTTGGCATAAGTCCGAAACTCTCAAAGAACAAGAAGTTGTAAATGAAAAAACAGTAGAAAATGAATAATGAAAATAAAAACCCCAATCAAATAGATATTGAGCTACCCGAAGAGGTAGCTCAAGGGGTTTATTCCAATTTGGCAATAATATCACATTCCAGTAGTGAATTTGTAATTGATTTTGTACGTATAATGCCGGGAATACCCAAAGCAAAAGTACAATCAAGAATTATTTTAACTCCCGAACACGCCAAGAGACTTTTGATGGCATTACAAGACAACATCGCAAAATACGAAGCAATGTTCGGTCAAATAAAAATGCCAAGTGGCGGGGGCACAGCCCCTTTTATGAATTTCGGAGAACCTAAAGGTGATGCATAGATTTTGCACACTAAATTAATTTTACTATTTTTACAGAAAATAAAAATCTTTACCGGTTATGGAAATTAAAATGACATTCAATGAATTAAGAAAAATCAAAGACAGCTTACCTAATGGTAGTATGCGTAGAATAGCAGAAGCCTTGAATCTTGATGAAGAAACTGTAAGGAATTACTTTGGCGGGACTAACTTTGACAAAGGACAATCTACAGGTATCCATATAGAACAAGGTCCGGACGGAGGTATAGTTATTCTCGAAGATGACACCATTCTAAAAGAAGCATACAAAATACTTGAAGAAGAAAAGCAAAAAACCAGTAAATAAAATAAAAATGTTAAATAAAGTTTTACTAATCGGGAATGTCGGTGACGATCCCAATATCAGAAACCTTGACGGAGGTGTAAAAGTAGCAACACTAAGAATTGCTACAAATGAATACTATAAGGACAATAAACATACAGAATGGCATACGGTAGTTGCTTGGAGAGGTTTAGCTGATGTAGCAGAGAAATATATAAAAAAAGGCACTCTTGTATATGTAGAAGGTAAAATTAGAAGAAGAAAATATACGGACAAAGACGGCAACGAGAGATACAGCTTTGAAATACAGGCTGATGTAATCAGAATGTTAGGCAGAACAGGCAGTACCGAAACATCTGCAAAAGAGAACGAACCAACTGCAGATGATTTCTTGTCGGAAGATGTTAGTACTCCTGAATTTGACAAAACGGAAGAAGGAGATGACGATCTTCCTTTCTAGTCTCTGCCTCAATAATAAATTTTGCTAAATGAACATATTAATAGAAGAAGACGGAGTTGTTCCATTATTACTATCTGCAATCTCAGTTAATTTCGGATTGGAGAATTTTCTTCTTCTTATAATCATTTTAATTTTATTGCTATTTTCGGCTCTAATCTCAGGGTCGGAAGTAGCTTTTTTTTCATTGTCTCCTT
>JALWKH010000038.1 GCA_026996635.1 Bacteroidales bacterium
GTATTCATTTATAATTTAATTTTTCAACTTACAAAAGTAAAGAAAAATACTTGTCGCAGGGAAGTTTTTTGATTTAATACTGTTTGTGAAAAGTGATAATTACGGTTTTTATAACATATCCCAATTGCGCATTGGAAATTAAACATAGGTAAGTTTCTGTGGCTAAAGCCAAAAGTTTTTACAGTAAATTTTTAAACACCGCCTTAAAAGACGGTGCTAATCATATCAAATAAGGAATTAGAATCTGTAAAACCGGTTTTGCTTATATGTTATTTAATCCAAGATACCATTTTTATCTAGCCCTGCCTTTTAAGGTAGGGATGAAAAGTAATTCATCTTTAGGCTTTAGCCTTAGATTTTATCGTAATTTGAAAATGATGATAAGAATTTTGTATAAAAAATAAAAGCCGTTCCACTTACCGGAACAGCTTTTATTTGTGAAACCTAGAAATTAAGTAATCAGAACTTAATGGTTAATCCTGCCATAAAATACCTGTTTGCTTCGGGGTAGTAGGCAATCATATTTTCCAAGTTGTTGCCGAAATAATACGGATATACCCAACCGTTTGTCAAAAACGGTGTTTCGTGGAACAGATTATTGAGTGATATGAACATTGAAATTTGTTTGAAATGTGCAGGTGCAAAGTCATAAGACAACTTCAAAGTAGATTTAAAGTAAGCGGGTAATGTTCTTTTTTCATCGCCCGAATTATCCATATATTGCTTGGATGTGTATTTGCCTATTACAGCGAAACGCAAACCCTTGATGATTTCATAACCTACATATGCTCCTGCTACTACAGACGGTGAGAATGGCAATACTCCTTCTGTTATTGTGTCTGCTTTTTGACCTATCCAGTTCCAATTGGTGTCGTATGCGTCATAGTACCTTACAAAACTGCTCAAAATACGGTTGTTGCTAAGGCTTATATTGGCAGCTGTTTCCAATTTGTCGGTAGGTTTGCCTGAAATTTCAAATTCCACACCGGAACGGTAACTTTCGGGAACATTTATTCTTATTGGCGTACCTACATTGTTTAATTCTCCGGTAGCAATAAGTTGGTCTTTGTAATACATTAAGTAGAAATTGGTATTTGCCCTTACTCTTTTGTTTTTGTAATTAACTCCCAATTCCAAGTCATAAAGTTTTTCGGGCTTCATTTCTTGGTTTGCATACATATGGTCTATGTAGTCAGAACGCATAGGTTCCCTGTGGGATATGCCGAAAAATCCGTAAAAGTTCAGCCTGTCCGACGGGTGGAACGAAATACCTGCTTTCGGGTTGATAAATAAATAATTGTAAACAGTATCGTAGCTTAAACTGTCTTCTGTTACGCCTTTCAGTGAATAATTTATAAATCTGGCTTGCAAATCAACATACAAATTTGTTTTTTCGTTTACAAACCAGTTGATTTTTGCAAAAACATTGTTGTCTTTTTTTATGCCTTTCCCCCTGTACCATTCAGCATCGGTTTTTACAAGGGTGTCGGTGTTAATATAATTATTGCCGAAATAATCAGCCCAAATTACTTTGCCGAAATGCCTGCCGTCATAAATGCTGGAAGCACCGCCTACGATAACATTTACATAATTATTGTCATACTTTAGTGAATAAGTTATGCCGTAATAATCATTGTCCAACCATTTTTGCCAAACAATGTGGCCGTTGGTTATTGTGTCGGGATAATTTATTATGGTGTCGGTGCTTGTTATTATTGTATCCGG
>JALWKH010000039.1 GCA_026996635.1 Bacteroidales bacterium
TTGTTTGATTGTTCCTACCGTGATTACACCTAACGGTGACGGTGCAAATGATACTTGGGATATTCAAGGCATTGAGTATTACGACAATGTAACCATAGAGTTGTTTAACAGGTGGGGTAACAGAATTTTCCATTTTGACGGTAAAGGAATTGAATATGAAGACAGAGACAATCAATGGGATGGAACGGAAAACGGTAAAAAAGCTGCTCACTTGACAGTATTCCTTTACATAATTGATTTGCACAACGGTAAAGAACCTCTAAGAGGAACGGTAGTTGTTAAATAATAAAAGTATTATTTCCTCAAAAAGGCTGTCTGAAAAGGCAGCCTTTTTTATTTTATAATCAAGCTCAATAAAATATGAATCTGAAGACACGAATCAAACATTCTGATTTTTGTTTTATTCGTCAAATTGATTTAATTTAGCAAAAAAATGTTTTTTCGTAAAAGTGAAGAACAACAAAGTTATTCATATTACCAGAAAAAATCATCACAACAAGCCTGTGTTAATGTTGCATTTCGAGTATGATGCGGAATTAATTAAGCAGGCAAAAACTATAGGGTGTAAGTGGAGTGCCACCAATAAAGCTTGGTATATTGACGACACAAAAGAGAATTTCAAACGTATATTCAATTCCTTTAAAGATAAAGCCTATATTGACATAGCTGCCTTAAAAAAGACTAATACAAAAACTGATCCAAAGCCAAAAAAGATAGAGATCCCACCGGAATACAAAGCCCTTTTAGTAAGGAAACGCTACAGCGAAAACACCATAAAGACATATTGCAGCCTGTTTCAGAATTTTCTTCAATTTTATGCTGATAAGTCTCCGGACGAAATAACGGAAGACGACATCCGAAAGTATCAAGACTACCTGGTAAGCAAACGAAAAGTTTCTATCAGCACACAAAATCAAGCAATAAATGCCATAAAATTTTATTACGAGAAGGTAAAAGGTGGCGAAAGGAAAACTTACTACATAGAACGCCCGAGGAAAGGCAGGCAATTGCCCAAGGTGCTGAGCGAGCAACAAGTGATAAACATTTTACACAACACACCCAACCTCAAACATAAAACAATGATAGCAATGCTTTATTCTGCGGGTTTAAGGGTTGGGGAGTTATTAAATTTACGAATTTCCGATGTTAGTTTTGAAAAAAATATTATTTTTGTAAGGGGAGGAAAAGGGAAAAAGGACAGAATTACAATTTTATCTGAAAAACTGAAGATTGTTTTGAAAAAGTACCTTGCCACATATAAACCCAACTACTGGCTGTTTGAAGGTCCGAACAGAAAAAGATACAGTCGCAGCAGCGTAAATCAGGTAATTAAAAAATCTTGTAAAGCTGCAGGAATCCGCCAGAATGTAAGCAGCCACACTTTCAGGCATAGTTTTGCAACCCACCTGCTGGAAAAGGGTGTTGACCTTCGTTACATACAAACTTTGTTGGGACACAGCAGCAGCAAAACGACTGAGATTTACACTTATGTAAGCAAGAAATCTCTTGCAAATATAAAAAGTCCGTTAGACGAAATTTTAGAGTCTAACAATATGGATGACAACAACTTAGAAAATAAATAACTAATGGATCATAAACGCAATATTGCATTTACAAAGCCGTTGTCTGCAATTAAATCAGTATTCGGTTGAAACTATTTTCAGGTGATTATGCCTTTTACCCTCAAACTTCCTTTTCACGCTTTTTAGCCGTTACGATAAAAC
>JALWKH010000040.1 GCA_026996635.1 Bacteroidales bacterium
GAATTATTTTTATCGGGGTTATTTTCGTTTTATATTTTCAAATGACGAAGCCCTCTAAAGAAGAATTGGAAAGAATTAAAAGACAACAAGACTCCATAGCACAAGTTGAAGCTCAAAAGAAAAGCGTTGCAGACCAAAAAGTTAAAAATATAACATCAAAACCGGATACTGCAATTACAGCAGCAGATACTTTAGCTTCAGATTCATTAAAAAATTTAGAATTAGTTAAAAGATGGGGAATATTTGCAAAAGCTGCTACCGGCAAAGAAAAACATATCACACTGGAAAATAAACAATTAAAAATAACATTCTCCACACTTGGCGGTAAAATCAGCAGTGTTGAGCTCAAAGGGTACAAAACTTATGACGGCAAACCGGTTATTTTAATGAATGGTGACAGTACTATTTTCGGACTAAACTTTTTTGCCAACAACAAGAATATTACAACAAACAACCTCTATTTTACACCTTCTCTAAACACAGCAGATACCATAAAAGTAGAAAATTCGCCACAAACTCTGGTAATGAGTTTAAATCTCGATAACGGTAAAAAAATAGCTTACGAGTACACCGTTTACCCGGACTCATTTCTTATTGATTTTAATATAAGAATAAACAATCTCAACAAGATTATAGCTAACAACACCAGCACCATAATGTTTGACTGGCGATATAAAGCACGCCGGTATGAAAAAGCCAAAGCTAATGAAGACAGATATACAACAATTTATTACAAACATTATCACGATGATGTTGACAACCTATCTTCCAGTAGTGACGATAAAGAAGAAATTCCTACAAAAATTAAGTGGGTAGCTTTTAAACAACAGTTTTTTTCATCAATAATTATTGCAAAAACAAGTTTTGAAAACACACTGGTAGAACAAAAAAAGATTGAAGACGAAAACTATTTAAAAGACTTTCACGCAAATATAATGCTTGCTTATCCTATAACCGCTCCTGCAAATTATCAATTCAATGCGAATATGATGTTTGTGCCGAACAAGTACAAACTGTTAAGAAAATACAGCAAGAAATATGAACCAGACAATGATTTGGAACTTGATAAAATTTTAAATTTAGGTTGGACTATTTTCGGTTGGGTAAATAAATATTTAATCATACCTATTTTCGATATATTGAGCTCATTTATACATAATTATGGTATAATAATTTTATTGCTCACCATTATAATCAAAACATTATTATTCCCATTCACATATAAATCATATTTATCATCGGCCAAAATGAGGGTACTCAAACCTCAAATTGACGAAATCAATAAAAAAATCCCCAAAGAAAAGAATTTGGAAAGACAACAAGCCATAATGGCATTATACAAAAAAGCCGGTGTAAATCCGATGGGTGGTTGTTTGCCGATGTTGCTTCAATTACCTATACTTTATGCAATGTTTATGTTTTTCCCTACATCAATAGAATTACGCCAACAAAGTTTCTTATGGGTAAAAGATTTATCAACTTATGATTCTATTTTGGATTTACCCTTCAAAATACCATTTTACGGTGACCACGTAAGTTTATTTGCCCTTTTGATGGCAATCTCAATGATATTCTACACCAAGATGCAGCAAAATATGAATCCAAACCAATCTATGCCCGGAATGAAAGGTATGATGTACCTTATGCCGATTCTTTTCTTGGGATTTATGAACAATTATTCTGCTGCTCTCAGTTATTACTACTTCTTAGCAAACTTGATT
>JALWKH010000041.1 GCA_026996635.1 Bacteroidales bacterium
ATAATGTTTTACCTCGGGGAAATTTCGGGCGAAGTTACCACAGACGACATTCTCGGCAATATCTTTTCGAGATTCTGTATAGGGAAATAAAACTACACATATTTATACCATTTAATAAATAGATATATGCATGCTTATTACCAAAAACTTGGTATTTTTTTATATTTACCTAAAACACACCTCAAAAAAATTGCACCTATTTCAATAAAATATTCTATTTTTGTATAGCATTTTATAAACCAAAAAATAAATCAGCCTATGAAAACAAGTTTATTAGACCGTTTTATGACTCGTAAAGGGTTATATACCGGTTTTTGGGTGATGGCCATTTTTATGGTTACGGCACTTATTTATTTTACAGCTTACATGTACAAAGAGGTGCCTCCGATCCCAAAAGAAGTAAAAAGTGAAACCGGTGAAGTAATTTACACTTATGACGACGTGGTTCAAGGTAAAGCCTACTTCCAGGAATTCGGCCTTATGGACTGGGGAACATTCCTGGGTATGGGTGCTTATCTCGGACCTGATCTAACAGCAGAGCATTTGCATCTAAGGTTGGAATTTCTTTATGATTATTATGCAAACGAAAAGTTTGGTAAATCTGCGAAAGATTTAACAGACGAAGAACGTGCGCAAATCAAGGAAATTGTAAAAAAAGATGTTAAAGGCATCCAACTGAACGAAAACACAGTTAATTATTCAAAAGCTAATGCAGAAGCATTTAAACATCTGCAACAATATTGGGTAGATGTTTTGGTAAACGGTGCTGCAAAAGACAGAGGTTATCCCGGTGGATTTATGAGCGCTGATCAAGCAAAAGAGATTGCCGCATTTATTGACTGGGGTAATTTGGCTGCATCAACATTACGCCCCGGCACAGACCGCACTTGGACAAACAATTGGCCTCATGAACCACTTATCGACCAAGATATTTTATGGTCAAACAATGTTGTTTCATTGTGGGAATTCTTACTGTTATGGGCACTCTCAATTATTGTGATTTACTTGTTCTATGAATATCTTCTTAACAAGGAAGAAGAACTTGAGCCTACATTTAAAATTGATAAAATATACAAATCTCAAAGAAAACTTCTCAAATATGTTCCGATAGTAGCTTTGTTATTTGTCGTTCAGTTGTTTATGGGAGGTTACATTACACACCTCACAACAGAACCGGGCAAAGATTTTATTTTGTCTCAAAGTATTTTACCATACAATGCAGCAAGACCAATACATACACAGTTAGCTATTCTTTGGGTAGCAGTAGGTTGGCTTGTAGGTGGTCTGCTCATTGCTCCTTGGGTGGCAGGCAAAGACCACAAAATGCCTTGGCTTGTTGATGTATTGTGGGCAGCATTGGTATTTGTAGGTATCGGCTCACTCATTGGTATATGGATGGGAACAACAGGACAATTACCGGACAGCTGGTTCTGGCTCGGTAACGAAGGTCGCGAACTTATAAATCTCGGACGCCTGTGGGATATTTTACTGGTTGGCGGTCTTGTATTTTGGTTCCTTTTGGTATTTACACTTATCAAAAAGGCGGCAAAAAACAATTCACTTGTCAGTACGATTATTTGGGCGGCTTTTGCAATTGCAACATTGTACATTGCAGGTATGATGCCTATAAACAAAATAGAACCTAACTTTACAGTTGATGATTATTACCGTTGGTGGGTAATTCACCTTTGGGTAGAACTTACTTTCGAACTTTTTGCAGCAGGTGTATTGGCATATATGACCGTAACATTAGGTCTTATCTCACACAAAACTGCAGAAAGAGTAATGTTCTTCGAGCTCTTCCTCGTAATGATGAGTGGTACTCTTGGTGTAGCTCACCACTACTGGTGGCAAGGTCTCGATGAATATTGGATAGCAATGGGTGGTATTTTCTCATCACTAGAACCGCTACCACTTGTGCTTATGATGGTAGAAGCTATGAAAAACCAAAGAGAAAAAGCACATAACGGAGAAAACTTCCCGTTCAAAATAACATTCTTATGGTTGGCTGGAAGTGCATTCCTCAATTGGGCAGGTGCAGGATTCCTCGGAATGGTAATTAATACTCCTACAATGAACTATTACGGACACGGCCAATATATCATTATGCCTCACGGTCACGTTGCATTACTAGGTGCATTCGGGTATATTTCACTTGCATTCATTTACATGACAGCAAGAACAAATTCTATAGCAAATAACTTGAAATGGAATGAAAAACCGAGCCGCTGGGGATTCTGGCTGCTTACATTGGGTGTATTGATTTATGCAATCCCTTATTTGGTAGTTGGATTCCACCAATCAGCCGTTTCATTCAACGAGGGTTACTACTTCTCAAGATTACATGAAACTATCAATGAAATGAGTGGTTGGTTATGGTTCAGGTTGTTGCCTGATACTATGATGATTCTCGGTGGTGTAATTATCTTTATCGACTTGTTTAGCAAAATCTACCTTGCTAAAAAACAAGCAGCATAAGAGTTAACAACTAAAAAATCAAAAGCCGCATCTTTTTGGGTGCGGCTTTTTTATTTTGGAAAATACCAAACAAAAAAAGGACGAACCGTAATAGTCCGTCCTTTCAAGAGTGGGCCCGCTAGGGCTCGAACCTAGGACCCCCTGATTATGAGTCAGGTGCTCTAACCAACTGAGCTACGGGCCCGACATAGTGTTTTTCAAAACTGCGGTGCAAAGATAATACTTTTTTCAATTAGGGTAATTTTTCAAATCTATTTTTTTAAAATTTTATCCCTGATTCTTTATTAAATATCCAAAACAAAAAAGGCAGCCAAAAAGACTGCCTTTTTTATTTCAATTGCTCAGCGTGTTATTTACACATCTAAATTAGCTTTAAGGAATTCCCTGTTAAGTTTAGCAATATGTGTAATTGAAATGTTCTTCGGACATTCAACTTCACAAGAACCTGTATTTGTACAGCTACCGAAGCCCAATTCTTCCATTTTATCAATCATTGCTTTTACGCGGCGTTTTGCTTCAATCCTACCTTGTGGCAAGTGAGCCAAGTGTGAAACCTTAGCAGCCACAAAAAGCATGGCAGATGAATTTTTACAAGTTGCTACACATGCACCGCAACCTATACATGTTGCAGCATCCATAGCTACATCCGCATCATCTTTTGGAATAGGTATATTATTGGCATCAGGAGCATTACCGGTATTTACTGAAATATAACCGCCTGCTTGCAAAATCTTATCGAATGCGCTACGGTCAACAATAAGGTCTTTGATAACAGGGAAGCCTTTTGCCCTCCAAGGCTCTACCCAAATTGTATCTCCGTCTTTGAACTTACGCATAAACAATTGGCAGGTAGTTACATCTTCGTCCGGTCCGTGTGCCCTACCATTTATGTGGAGGCTACACATACCGCAAATACCTTCACGGCAATCGTGGTCAAAAGCAACAGGTTCTTCACCTTTTCTTACCAGCTCGTCATTCAATATATCGAGCATTTCCAAAAAAGATGCGTCAGACGGTATATTGTCGATTTGATAGGTTTCAAATTTACCTTTTGACTTACTATCTTTCTGACGCCATATTTTTAATGTAAATTTCATATCTCCGATTTTTTAATTTGGTTAATTTTATTTATAGCTTCTTGTTTTAACTTCAATATATTCGTATTTGAGAGGTTCTTTGTGAAGTTCGGGTTTTTGACCCTCACCTTTGTATTCCCAAGCAGCTACATACATAAATTGGTCATCTCTACGCAAAGCTTCACCTTCTTCGGTTTGATATTCTTCACGGAAGTGACCGCCGCAAGATTCTTCACGATGCAGAGCATCTATTGCCATAAGTTCGCCCAATTCCAAGAAGTCTGCAACTCTACCTGCTTTTTCAAGTTCAGGATTGAGGGTATCAGCACTTCCGGGAATTCTTACATTTTTCCAAAATTCTTCTCTTAATGCCTTGATTTCGTTTATTGCCTTTTCAAGACCTTCACGATTTCTTGACATTCCTACATAATCCCACATTATCTTACCAAGTTCTCTATGGAAGTGATCAACCGGTTCTTTACCTTGAACACTCATCAACTTGCTGATCTTATCTTTGACATTCTTTTCTGCTTCGTCAAATTCTTTAGCTTTTATGTCAATTTCAGGATGATAAATTTCGTCTGCAAGGTAATTTTGGATTGTATAAGGTAATACGAAATATCCGTCTGCCAAACCTTGCATAAGCGCAGAAGCACCTAACCTGTTTGCACCGTGATCAGAGAAGTTTGCTTCACCTGCCACAAACAATCCGGGTATTGTGCTTTGTAATTCGTAATCTACCCAAAGTCCACCCATTGTGTAGTGAACAGCCGGATAAATCATCATCGGATGTTTGTATGGATCAACTCCGGTAATCTTTTCGTACATTTGGAAGAGGTTACCGTATCTTTCTTCAATTTTCTTTTTGCCTAACCTTTCGATAGCATACTTGAAGTCGAGGAATACACCCAATCCTGTAGGAGCAACTCCATGACCGGCATCACACCTTTCTTTTGCAGCTCTTGATGCCACATCACGAGGTACCAAGTTACCGAATGCAGGATACCTTCTTTCAAGGTAGAAGTCCCTGTCTTCGTCAGGTATATCATTTGCTGTCTTAAGGCCTTTTCTTATTGCTTCGGCATCTTCTTTTTTCTTAGGCACCCAAATTCTACCGTCGTTACGGAGACTTTCTGACATCAAAGTCAGTTTGGATTGGAATTCCCCATGAAGCGGAATACATGTCGGGTGGATTTGAACGAATGCCGGATTTGCAAAAGCAGCACCTTTTTTGTATGCTGCCCAAGCAGCGGATCCATTAGAACCCATAGCATTGGTAGAAAGGAAATAAACATTTCCGTAACCACCTGTTGCCAATACTACTGCATGAGCTCCGTATCTTTCTATTTCGCCTGTTACAAGGTTTCTTACAATAATACCTCTTGCTTTACCGTCAACTACAACCAAGTCCATCATTTCCCTTCTGTGGTAAAGCTTAACCGTACCGGCAGCTATTTGCCTGTTCAACGAAGCATATGCTCCGAGAAGCAATTGTTGTCCTGTTTGTCCTTTTGCATAAAATGTTCTGGAAACAAGCACACCACCGAACGAACGGTTTGTCAAATATCCGCCGTATTCCCTTGCAAAAGGAACACCTTGTGCCACTGCTTGGTCGATAATGTTACCGCTGACTTCGGCAAGTCTGTAAACATTTGCTTCTCTTGCCCTGTAGTCACCTCCTTTTATTGTATCGTAAAACAAACGGTAAATAGAGTCACCGTCGTTTTGATAGTTTTTTGCGGCATTTATACCACCTTGAGCGGCAATACTGTGAGCTCTTCTCGGGCTGTCTTGATAGCAAAATACTTTTACATTAAAGCCCATTTCACCGAAACTTGCTGCTGCAGATGCACCTGCCAAACCCGTACCTACTACTATAATATCAAGTTTCCTTTTGTTGTTAGGAGATACTAGTTTCTGTGTTTCTTTATATTTGGTCCATTTTTCCGCCAAAGGACCTTCCGGTATTTTAGAATCTAATTTTATCATAGTTTACAATTTTTATTTAATTAAAAAATAAATCGGTATAATTGAGAAACCTACTGCAATGATAACTGCATAGCAATAAGCACATCCGGTAAGAATTCTTCGCCATTTTTCATTACTCCAACCGATTGTTTGAAAAGCTGACCAAAATCCGTGTGAAATATGATAAGCCAACCCCAAAACAGCAATGACATAAATAATGCTGTAAACCGGCATAGAGAACAAAGTAGCAACCATAGTGTAGCCGTCTTCCATTTCCACTCCGTCAATGGTAACGGTACCTACACCGCCAAATTTAAGTTTTACCCAGAAGTTAATAATGTGCAGAGTTAAAAACGCTAATATTGTCAGCCCCAAAATAAACATGTTTCTCGAAGCCCAACTAGAGGTATGTCCCAACTTATGAACATGATAATTCACAGGACGCATACCTTGATTTCTCAAAGTTAAGATCGTAGCAAGAATAATGTGAATAATAAACCCTAAAGCCAATACCGGCTCCATAATTCTGATAATAGGGTTTGTTCCCATAAAATGGACAACTTCATTGTATAATTCACCTGTGTCATCAAACACGATCATCAAATTTGCGGTCAAATGCACCGCCAGAAAAATGATCAGGAAAAGTCCCGTAATACTCATCCAGAACTTTTGTCCTACCGTCGTTTTGGCTATAAATCGCACCATACTTTTATTGTTTTTTGTTAATTTTTACTTTTGCAATAATAAAAATTTTAAAAAAAAGCGTGTATGTTTATCAACAATTTTGATTAAAAACTTTAGATATGTTCGCAAAAAACAACAGAGATAAGTTATATAACTTACTGCCAAACAGCAGTATAGCTATAATACCCGCATCGTCGAAAGCACTGCGAAACGGAGACCAATATTATTTTCCTTTTCGCCAAAACTCTGATTTTTACTATTTCACATGCATAAAAGAACCTGATAACCTTATTGTGATTTACAAAAATAATAACGGCGATACTAAAAGCCTGCTTTTTTTGTATGAACCATCCGAAAAGGAAAAAATCTACGACGGATACTTTTTGTCTCCTCAAGAAGCATTGAACATCAGCGGTGTTGATTATGTATATAAACTTACGGATTTCAAAAAAGGATTTCTTGAAGATTTGTTCGAAGTAAGCAATGAGATTTTTTTCTGCGATAATGGTGCAATTGTAACGGGTGAGCTAAAAATCATAACAGACACAATAAAAGAAAAAGACTTTACTCCACTAAAAGACTTAATGACTAAAATCAGACTTATTAAATCCGATGAAGAGATAAAAAGAATAAAAAAAGCAATAGACATTACTTACGAAGCATTTGATTTGGCTATAAGTCTAATAAAGAATAAAGCCGGCGAGCGGGAAATTTACGCTCAACTAACGGCATTTTACCTCTCAAAAGAAAAAAGCGGCATAGCCTTCGACCCAATAGTTGCAGCAGGGAAAAATGCTATTATTTTACACTACACAAAGCTGTTAAGCACACCTCGTGATAATGATATGGTTCTTATTGATACCGGTGCCGAATACGACATGTATGCAGGAGACATAACTCGTGTTTTTCCTGTCAGTGGAAAATTCAGCGATAAACAAAGGCTTGTATATGAAGAAGTTTTACAGATTCAACGCACATTGATTCAAGAAATAAAACCCGGAACAAGCATAAAAGAATTAAATGAAAAAACTTTGCAACTCACAGGAGAAGCTCTGGTAAAGCTTGGTTTGCTGAAAAAAGAAGAAGTAACAAATGAAACTGCAATAAAAAAATATTACCCGCACGGATTAAGTCACTTTATGGGATTAGATGTGCACGATGTAGGAAGCAAAGAAACCATTTTACAACCCGGGATGGTACTTACTTGCGAACCCGGACTTTACATACCCGAATGGGAAATAGGAATAAGGCTTGAAGACGATATTTTAGTCACAAGCAACGGAAACGAAAACCTTTCGGCTCACATACCTATCTATCCCGAAGAAGTTGAAAAGTGGATGAATGTACAATAATTTGCTAATGTGATAATTTGTTAATTTTAAATTGTGTCGACTTATAAACATTATCCAGAAAATTCTTTCTGAACTTGCTTCAGAATCTCATTTGTTTCTAAATCTTTTAACTTCCAATAAATGTATTGCGTAAAACAAAAAAAGGCCGCCGGTTTGGCGACCTCTTTGGTTTAATAAAGACAGGCGGCGACCTACTCTCCCGCTTGACGCAGTACCATCGGCGCTGGTGGGCTTAACTTCTCTGTTCGGAATGGGAAGAGGTGTGACCCCACCGCTATAACCACCTTAAAATTT
>JALWKH010000042.1 GCA_026996635.1 Bacteroidales bacterium
ATACCATTCATTACGATAAGTGCCCTTTCTGCAACAGCGGGAATATCAACAAGGTTTTTGACGCACAAGATTTCCTTGTGTCGCACAATAAATTTGAAATTTGGCACTGCGGCAATTGCGGATTTCGATTTACCCAAGATGTACCTTCACCTGAAGATATCGGCAGTTACTACAAATCGGAAGAATACATATCCCACTCCGACACAAAAAAAGGACTTCTTAATAAGCTGTACCATACAGCACGCAATTATATGCTTTCACGCAAATATTCATATATAAAAAATACAGCAGGTAAATCAGGAGGTAAACTGCTTGACATAGGAGCAGGTACCGGCTACTTTGTAAACTATATGTCCGGCAAAGGATATGAAACAGAGGGTGTAGAAGTTGATGAAGAAGCACGGCAAGTGGCTAAAAAAAATTTCGGAATTGAACTTAGCGGGATAGATAAAGTTTATTCATTGCAAGAAGGCAATTACGACATTGTTACAATGTGGCACGTATTGGAGCACATACACGACCTGGACGGATATATGCACCAAATACATAAATCACTCAAGCAAGACGGTGTTTTTGTATGTGCTTTGCCAAACTTTACATCATACGATGCAGACCATTACAAAAATAATTGGGCGGCATACGATGTTCCGCGGCACTTGTGGCACTTTTCGCCCGATTTTTTCTACCAATTTGCAGCAAAATACAATTTTGAAGTACTAACCACGAAACCTATGCCGCTGGATGCCGTATATATTTCTTTGTTAAGTGAAAAAATCAAAGGCGGCAGTACAATTGCAGGCTTTTTGAAAGGCGGGATTTTCTTTACAAAATCATTGTTTAACAAACACAAAGCAAGTTCAATAATATATTTTCTCGGTAAGAAATGAAGATACTGATAGCAGGATTGGGAAATATTGGCGAAAAATACGAAAACACAAGGCACAACATAGGATTTAAAGTTGCTGATGAGATAGCATCACGGTTTGATGCCGAATTTTCATTGGAACGCCTTGCTTATAAAACTTCATTCAGATATGCGGGGAAAAATTATATACTGATAAAGCCCACTACATTTATGAATTTGAGCGGAAAAGCGATAAAACATTGGCTTGCGGTGGAAAAAATTCCCGTTAGCAACTTACTTGTAATTGTGGACGACATTGCATTTCCGTTCGGCACAATAAAAATAAAACCGAAAGGCAGCCACGGCGGTCACAACGGTTTGGCAGACATTGAAAGGGCTTTGGGAACAACCGTTTATCCGCGTATCAGATTCGGAATAGGTAATGATTTCCCATACGGCAAACAAATTGACTATGTTTTGGGAGAATGGACATTGGCGGAACAAAAAATGCTGCCGGAACTTATATCTAGGGCAGCCGATATAGCAATTGATTTCGGCAAAATAGGACTGGAAAATACAATGAATAAGTATAATACGAAATAACGTTTTAAAAATAATCACCCACCTTAATCCTCCCTCAAGGGAGGAAAAATCAACTTCTTCCCTAGAGGGGAGACACAGAGGGGTGACAATAAAAATAAAAATTTAAACAGATGAAAAAAAGATTCCTTTACATAATAATCGTAACCATAGCATTTTTAGTAACATCTTGCTCACTTTGGAGGGGTAACAAGTCTGCAACAGAAACTTCTAAAGGAAACGACACTGACACTACGGCTGTAACAGGAAGCAAAGA
>JALWKH010000043.1 GCA_026996635.1 Bacteroidales bacterium
AACTGTGAGTGTGCGTAAAAGCAAATTCCACATCCTCGCCTTTGAAGTGGATAATCGGATAAACAGGTTCGGAGCTTATATTGTCTTCGAGCAAATCGATGAGTCCGCGCTTGGAATAAAACGACTTGCCGTTGAAATAAATCCGCAAACCTGAATTTATGTAAACATAATTCTTTATAAGTTGCTCAACAAAGTCAAATTCATATGAAAAACCTTCAAATATCTCATCATCAGGCAAAAACTTAACTTCCACACCGTTAGGTTCATCGGTTGCACCTTCTTCTTCTTTTACAAACCTGCCTCTCGAAAATTCAACTTTTTTGAATCTACCGTCACGAACGGATTTTACTTCAAAAAACACACTCAAAGCATTTACTGCCTTAAGCCCTACTCCATTCAGTCCCACCGTTTTCTTAAAAGCATTACCTCCGTACTTTGCTCCCGTGTTTATTTCCGACGCCACTTCCCTAACCTTACCGAGCGGTATTCCTCTTCCGTAATCCCTCACCCTCACCACATTATCATCACTTATATCGATTTCCACCTTTTTGCCGTATCCCATCAAAAACTCATCAACGGCATTATCCACAGTTTCTTTAAGCAAAATATAAATACCATCGTCTGCAGTGGAGCCGTCGCCCAACTTACCTATATACATACCCGGACGCCTGCGAATATGCTCAACCGGATCGAGTTTCTTTATATCATCTTCCGTATATGAATACTGCTTTTTTTCTTCTTCCATACCCCAGTAAAAATTTATGCAAAGATAAAATAAAAATCTGTAGCCATTTAACACACTAAACTCTTACAAAAATTAGATAACAAGAAAAGAAAGTTGTATTTTTGCAAAAAATAGGCAACCAAAAATTAAATGCAATGTCTTATTTTATAAAAATAACATAAAATTATGCATTATGAAGCAACTAGTTATCATAATCTTTATTTTGGCAGTTGGTGTTACAAATTTAAAAGCACAAAGCTACAGCAATTACAAAATAACACCAACATCTGTAAAAGTGAAAAAAAGTAAAACATCTAAAGAGAATTCTTTAGATTCAAGAAAAGTACAAAGCAAGATTGAATACTTAAAAAATCTTGACGATTATAGAAAAAAGAATAATGTTCCTGAAGATTTCCCCAAATTCATAGACACCGGGAACCCCAAAAAAGACTTGGACAATTATTACAAAGCTAAGCAAGAATGGATAAGAAAGAATCCAGAGAGATTTGAAAAGATTAAACATCTGAACCTATAAAATTTACGAGCCATGAAAAGAATATTATTTGCATCATTACTTTTTTTTACAGGACTCTTACAAATAAATGCACAAACAACATTCAGCAACAATACTGCCGTTTCAATACCGGATGACAACACAACAGGAGCAATCTCAGAAATAAATGTTACGGGATTAAATCCTGTAAGTGAACCTGTTTCAGTACAAATAAATATAACCCACCCTTATGATGGGGATTTAAAAATCGTACTGGAATTTTACGATGCTTCATGGGTACTTTCTAATCAAAATGGAGGTAGTGGTGATGATTATCAAGGAACTGTTTTCTCTAACAGTGCTACAACAAGTATAACTTCAGGTGCAGCACCGTTTAATGGTACATTTCTCCCTGAACAGATGTTACCAACTTTTTACAATAATAATTACAATGGAGAAGCAAATTTGAATCCAAACGGAGTGTGGAGATTACATGTATATGATTTAGCTAGTGGAGACGTCGGACAAATAGATAGTTGGTCTATTACCTTTGATGCTCCTGCGTGTCCCGGTGTAGATTTTATTGGATTACCTTCATCAGAAGCATGCAACGATGGTAACGATACCCTTTATGCAAGTTCTCCAAACAATGGATTTGTATTCCCCAACTTAATGTTTGAATTTAACATTGATGCTGCAAGTGAAGCATCAACAAGTGATAATCATGTAGTTATTTATGAAAATGGAAATATAATTTATGATGGATATGTTACAACTGATAGATTTACTTTATACGGCGTAGGACCATTTTTTGATCCCACAGCAGATTATACTTTTACTGCACAAGATGATGACGGAACAATGAGCTGGCTTGTCTATGATGGTAACGGTACAATTCATGGTTCAGGTTCATTTACAAATTCTTCAACTTCTCAAGGTCCCTTCCAACCACAAGGTTCTGCTGTATGGGATTGTACACCAACAAACGGTCTTATAACAACATCTTATGGTGCAGCTTTATTTAGACCAGGAACGGTTCCGCCCGGCACTTACACTATAACATACAACTGGGATAACGCAGGAACAGGTGATCATTATTGTAGTGGTTCGGCATCTCATACAGTAACAATAACAAACCCATGGGATGCTTCATGGAATCCTCCCGATACGGTATGTAGTTCCGATGCTCCATTAACTCTTAGCGACTATGTTACAGGCGATGCAGGAGGAAACTTTAACGGTCAAGGTGTTAGTAACGGGGTATTTTATCCGTCTAATGTTTCAGGAAGTATTTCTATTACATATTCTGTAGGAAGTTCAAGTACATGTTTTAGCAGTGAAGCACACTCTATTTATGTCGTTCCTCAACCAACAGCTGATGCTGGGCAAGATTTCGGAACTTGCGGACTTGCGGAAGTTCAACTAAACGGTAGTGCTACAAATTATTCTTATGTAGAATGGACAACAACAAACGGTACAGGTACGATAAACAATCCTAATTCACTAAATGCAACTTATACCCCCGGACCGGCAGACATTACTCATACTGTTACTTTTACATTAACTGCTTATGACGGTAATGCTTGCTCTAGTGCAAGTGATAATGTAAATGTTACATTTTATGAACCACCTAGTGCTTCTGTTTCCACCGTTGATGTTACTAGTTGTATTAATCCTAACGGAGAAATACATATTACTGCCTCAGGTGGTACGATTCCTTATCAATATTCAATCGACGGAGGTCTGAATTACAGCACCAGCGGTGATTTTACAGGATTAAACGCAGGCAATTATACTGTAGTTGTTTCAGATAACAACTCTTGTACGGATACGGTAAATAATGTAATAGTAAATAACACAAACGGTCCAAACATTGACAGTGTTACGGTACAAAATGTAACTTGTCCCGGAAATAACGATGGAGCTCTTACTATTTATGCAACGGGAAATAATCTCGTTTACAGTATAGACAGCGGTGCAACCTACAGTTCTCAAAACACTTATTCAGGATTAAGTGGAGGTACATATTACATATTTGTTAGCGATGGCGGCGGTTGTGTGGCAACATCTACCGTTCAAGTAATTGAACCGGACCCAATAACTATCAATCCTACTGTTACTGATGTAACGTGTAACGGCACATGTGACGGATCTATTTCCGTTACAGTTTCGGGAGGCACCTCACCATACTCTTATACTTGGAATAATGGAAACACAAGTTCACAAATATCACAACTATGTGCCGGTCAATATATGTTGACTGTTACCGATGCTAACAATTGTACGGCATATGACACTATTACACTCACAGCACCACCTGCACTGGATGTAACATATGATGTAACTGAAGGGAATTGCTATGAAGACGGTAGTACAATAACATTAAATGTTAACGGAGGAGATGCACCATACACTTATTCATGGAGCAATGGCGAAACAACAAGTTCAATAACAGTACACCAATCGGGGGATTATGGAGTGACAGTAACAGATGCAAACGGATGTTCCGTTGAAATTGATACGATAAATGTAACATTACCCGAACCTCTCGTTATAACTCAAGATTCAATTGTTGCAGCAAGTTGTTACGGCAGCAATGACGGTGCAATATATATTTCCGTAACAGGAGGAATACAGCCATACACATATTTGTGGAGTAACAATGAAGTAACCGAAGATTTGGAAAACATAGAAACCGGCAACTATGCAGTAACAGTAACCGACGCAAACGGATGTACGGCAACTAGCAGTTATGATGTTGGTATAGGTGGAAATGCTATCCAAATAACACATACAACAGGAATAAACGAACATCATCTCGGTTATATAGATATTACGGTAACAGGTGGAGATGGTATTTACACTTATCAATGGAGTAACGGAGCAACTACCGAAGACTTGGACAACATCGAACAATCCGGAACTTATATGGTAACAGTAACGGATAATGAAGGCTGTATAGGATACGATACAATTGATGTAAACCTCGGATTGGTTGTTTCTACAGTTATAACCCCTAATGGAGACGGAAGAAATGATACTTGGCAAATCATTGGAGTAGAAAATTATAAACACCTTACATTAGAAGTATACAACAGATGGGGTAATTTAATTTTTGAATACGACGGACCTGCAGAAGAATATTTATCTAAAGAAAAACAATGGGATGGAACATATAACGGCAAACCGGTTCCTTTCGGTTCTTATTTATACATTGTAAAAGCTGATGATGTAGTCAAAAAAGGAACCATTGTTGTTAAATAAGTTTCTTCCTTTATAAAATTAGAAAAGCCGGTGATGAGCCGGCTTTTTTATTTGATATATTTGCAAAAAAATTCCTATGAGAGTAATTTTACAAAGAGTTGACGAAGCAAGTGTAGAAATAAACGGTAAAACTCACAATACCATCGGCAAAGGACTTCTCATATTGGTTGGGATTGAAGAATCAGACCATGATGAAGATATTGAATGGCTGTCAAAAAAAATCGTTAATCTCAGAATTTTTAATGATGAAAACAATATAATGAATTTATCCGTAAAAGATATTGACGGAGAAATTTTGATTGTAAGTCAATTCACACTTCACGCTCTAACCAAAAAAGGGAATCGACCTTCGTACATCAGAGCTGCCAAACCTGAAATAGCAATACCAATTTATGAAAAATTCACAAAATCAGTCTCTACTAAACTAGGCAAAAAAGTAAAGACAGGAGTATTCGGAGCCCATATGTTAGTAAAATTAGTCAATAACGGACCCGTTACAATTATAATGGACAGCAAGCAAAAAGATTTTTAAGAAAACATTTGCAAATCGTAATACTTTTTATACAAACCGCCTTTTTTTATTAAATCATCGTGCTTGCCCATTTCAACAATTTCACCTTCATTCAGCACAACAATAACATCGGCATTAACAATTGTTGATAAACGGTGTGCTATAACCACAGTTGTACGGTCTTTCATCAAATTATCCAGAGCTTTTTGGACTAATTTTTCACTTTCGGAATCAAGTGATGATGTTGCTTCATCAAGAATAAGTATAGGAGGATTCTTCAGTACTGCTCTAGCTATACTGATTCTTTGCCTTTGACCACCGGAAAGCTTATTTCCCCTTTCTCCAATATTTGTGTAAAAACCTAAAGGTGTTTGTTTTATAAAGTCATACGCATTTGCAATTTTTGCAGCACGCTCCACCTCCTCAATAGTGGCATTCGGATTACCAAAAGCAATATTGTTAAAAAATGTATCGTTAAACAAAATCGGTTCTTGACTAACTATTCCAAACAAATTACGATATTCTTTTAACTTAACATCCCTTATATCGATACCGTCTATATAAATCCCACCTTCGGTAACATCAAAAAACCTGGGTAACAAATCAACCATTGTGGTTTTACCCGAACCTGATTGTCCAACTATTGCAATTATAGAACCTTTAGGAATAGTTAAATTGATATTTTTCAGCACCTGAATATCTTTTCTATACCTGAAACCTACATTCCTATACTCAATTTTTTCGTCAAATGTCGTTTTTTTTATGGCATCAGGTTTTTCAGCTATCTTTATATCTATATTTAAAATTTCTTCTATTCTGTCTAACGATGCCATTCCCTTCTGAACATTATAATGTGCCGATGAAAGTCCTTTTGCTGGAGAAATAACTTGTGAAAAAATAATCATATACCCGATAAATGCTTCTGCAGACAAGCCTTCATAATGTCCCAAAACCAACGAAGAACCGTACCACATAATGGCAACGATAATAATAGAAGCCAAAAATTCAGTCAATGGACTGGCTAAACTTCTCCGTCTGAATAAATTAACCATTAACCTGGTAAATTTTCTGTTTAAACTTGAAAAACGTTTATATAATAATTCTTCTGCATTAAAAGCTTTAACCACTTTGAGCCCGAATAATGTTTCGTCTATAATGCTGATAATACTGCTTAAGCGCCTTTGCCCTTGCCTTGCCCTTTTCCTAAGCACTTTACTTATATTGCCTAAAATAACAATAATAACAGGCATTATAAGAAACACTATCAATGTCAACCTTGGACTAATCCAAATAAGACTACCCACATAGATGATTATTGTGATAGGATGGAAAAACAACATATCCAAAGAGCTCATAACAGACACTTCAATTTCCTGCGCATCACTCGTAACCCTGGTAATCAAATCACCTTTTTTTTCGTTCGAGTAAAAAGAAACAGGTAAATCAAGAATCTTACGATACATTTTATTTCTTAAATCTTCAACAACACCCATTCTAACCGGAGATGTAAAGTAAACCGTTAAAAATTGAAAGAGACTTTTAAGAAAAGTAAAACTTACTATCATTACACTTACAACTGCAATAGCGGTTGTCGGTCCGTTTTTTATTATGATCTGACTTATAAAGTAGTTAAAATTATGCATCAGTGCCTCTGTAGATAAACTAAACGGTACAGGTTCAGTTACAAGTTTTTGTTTTTCAAACAAAATAGATAAAAAAGGTAAAACCATTGTTATGGAAGACAATGAAAAAACTACTGACAATAATTTAAAAATAATGGATAATGTCAAGTTAGCCCAATAGCTTTTTACCAAGGCGAGTATTCGTATTGCGTTTTTTATCATTTCTCTATTCTGTTTTTCCTGTATAATTAAACGGTGTTATTGCTTTAAGTTTTTCTTTCAAATCACTTGTTATGTCTAAACTATCTATAAAGGCATTTATTTTTTCACGGTCTATTTTTTCGTTTTTTCGTGTTAGTTCTTTTAATGCTTCGTATGGTTTAGGGTATCCGATTTTCCTTAATACCGTTTGGATAGCCTCTGCAACCACACTCCAATTATCCATAAGATCTTTCTTAATGGCTTCCTCATTTACTTTCAGCTTCGACAAACCTTTTTTCAATGAAGCAATAGCAATAATTGTATGTGCATAAGGCACACCGATATTTCTCAATACAGTAGAATCGGACAAATCCCTTTGCAATCTGGAAACGGGCAATTTTGCCGATAAGTGCTCGAACAAAGCATTTGCCACTCCAATATTCCCTTCTGCATTTTCAAAATCAATCGGATTTACTTTGTGCGGCATTGCAGAAGAACCGACCTCACCCTTAATAATCCTCTGCTTAAAATAATTCATACTTATATACATCCAAACATCCCGCGATAAATCAAGCAAAATGTTATTCATTCTTTTTACCGTATCAAAAATATGCGCCATGCCGTCATAATGATCTATCTGAGTTGTGTAATGCAACCGTTTCAATCCAAGTCTATCAACAAAGCCATCTGCAAATTTTATCCAATCCACTTCAGGATATGCTACATAGTGTGCATTAAAATTACCCGTTGCACCACCGAATTTTGCATAAAAAATAGCATCTTTCAATAACTGTAGCTGATTATCTAAACGTTCCGCAAACACTTTAAATTCTTTTCCAAGCTTTGTTGGAGAGGCAGGCTGACCGTGTGTATGGGCAAGCATAGGAACATCTTTCCATTTGTTGGCAAGTTCCAGAATTTGCCCTTTCAGACTCAAAAATTGAGGGTACAAAATATCATTTACAAAATCTTTATGAGATAAAGGTACTGCAGTATTATTAATGTCT
>JALWKH010000044.1 GCA_026996635.1 Bacteroidales bacterium
GAAAGATTTGTATAAAAGTGTTTTCGTAGCGACACACGACCGTGTGCCGCTACTTGCATCATTTTAAAAATATAAATCCCTGTAACCTTGTTTTATTTGGTTTAGTTTTTTTATGAGTTCTTCTTTGGTTTTGTCGTTTTCCATTTGATTAAGGTTTTTATCAATGAGTTTATAGCCTTTAATTTTTGTTTCTGGTGTGGCATAATCTTCCAAATATTCCGCAAGTGTCAAAATCGCATTTGGTGTGCAGAATCTCTTAATGAAGCCGGGAACGGAAAATTCCATAAAGTGTTCACCTGTTCTTCCAAGCCGGTAACAAGCGGTACAAAACGAAGGTATAAATCCGTGATCAATAAGGTCTTCCATTATTTCTCCCAAGGACCTCGTGTCGTTTATTTCGAATTGTTCTTCGTCAAGTCTTTGTTCTTTATCTTTCTTGGTGTAGCCTTTCATTTGGATATTTGTTCCGCCGTCAATTTGGGATACGCCGAATTCCATTATTTCATCGCGTATATGTGCCGGTTCACGTGCAGTAAGAATCATACCGGTATATGGCACTGCAAGCCTTAAGATTGCAACAAGTTTAGTGAAATCTTCGTCGCTTACCAAATTTGATTTGTCTATATCCAAGTTGAACGCATTTTGTATGCGCGGGAACGATATAGTGTGCGGACCTATGTTGTAAACAGCTTCAAAATGATTTACGTGTCTGATAAGTGCCATTACTTCAAAACGCCAGTCGTAAAGTCCGAACAAAGCACCTATACCCACATCATCTATCAATGCTTCTTGTGCCCTGTCCAGTGCAGTAAGCCGCCAGTCATAGTCTTTTTTCTTTCCGCCCCTGTGCACTTTGTCGTAAGTGGGACGGTGGTAAGTTTCTTGGAAAATTTGATATGTGCCGATACCTGCTTCTTTCACAATTTTGTAGCCTTCTATATCCAATGGTGCGGCATTTATGTTAACGCGTCGTATTTCTCCGTTGCCCTTTTTTACCTTATAAACTGTTCTCACCGTTTCGGCAATGAAATTGGCATCATACAAAGGATGCTCGCCAAAAACGAGTATTAAGCGTTTATGTCCGTCATCTTCTAGGGCTTCCACTTGTTCTATCAGTTCTTTGCCCTTGAGTGTGAGGCGTTTTACCGCTTTGTTTGTTACACGGTAACCGCAATAAGCACAATTGTTTGTGCACAAATTACCCACATAAAGCGGAGCAAACAGCACGATTCTGTCTCCGTAAATTTTCCGTTTGAGTTCACGGGCGCCTTCTTTTATTTCTTCAATGAGTTCGGGGTCGTTTGCATTTATAAGGTGTGCCGTATCTTCAAGTGTCAGCCTTTTTTTGTTTAAGGACTTTTGAATGATTTCCCTGACTTTTATCTTGTCGGGGTTTTTTGTCTTTTCCAAAAATTCGTAAATTTCCCCTTCGTCAATAAACGGTTTCATCGGTTCGTCGGGGATTCTGTATTTTTCGGGATTGAATTTCATAACTTTTTAATTTTTAGCGATTAATAATTTTATTTTTATGCCGTTCAGCCTGCCTATTTTTCCGGCAAGTGAATTTATACGGTCAATGCTTCCTTCAAAAATGATACTGATAATGTTGTAATCCCTGTCTTTCAGCGAAAGTCCTTGCCTGCTTATTATTTCTTTGGAAAAATCGGATAATACCTTGTTAAGGATTGCAACGGAAGG
>JALWKH010000045.1 GCA_026996635.1 Bacteroidales bacterium
AAAAGGTGCTGTCATAGCAGTTATCGATAATTGCGATTACAAAAAAGATAATATTCACTATTTTTGTGTTGAAGACACATTACAAGCCTTACAAGAACTAGCCGCCTATCACCTCTCTCACTTAAACACAAAAGTTTTTGCAATTACCGGCACAAACGGAAAAACAACGACCAAAGAACTTGTAAAAACCGTTCTTTCAGCGAAATTTAATGTTTTCGGCACCGAAGGAAATTTCAACAATCATATCGGACTGCCTCTCACAGTTTTGAAACTGAACGAAACTCACGAAATGGCAGTATTGGAAATGGGAGCAAGTAAGCCCGGTGACATTAAAGAACTATGCGAAATTGCAAATCCGGAATTCGGTCTTATTACAAACATAGGCAAAGCCCACCTGGAATTTTTCGGATTTCAAGAAAACCTTATTAAAACCAAAATGGAACTGTATGACCACATAAACAACAAAAATGGTACTATATTTTACAATTGTGCAAACTCAGGTGTAATAAATATTGACAAATACACTTGCGACAAGATAACTTACGGCCTGAATAAAAACAATTGTTCATACACAGCAAAACCCGTCATATATTCGGATCTTTTTGCGGGAATTAATACCGGCACAACAATTATAAAATCTAATCTGGCAGGGATGTATAATGCCGAGAACATTCTTTCTGCTTATGCTGTAGGTAAATATTTCGGCATACCAGACGAAGCAATAAAAGAAAAGATTGAAAATTACATACCTGATAACAAACGTAGCCAACTGATAAAAAAAGAAAGTAACATGGTACTGCTTGACGCATACAATGCCAATCCGACAAGTATGTCTAAAGCCTTGGAGTCATTTATTTCTTACCCGATAAGTTTGCCCAAAATTGCAATACTCGGTGATATGCTGGAACTTGGCAAAGAATCTCCAAAAGAGCACTTTGAAATTCTGAAAAAATATTCCCAATCCGAAAACTTAAAAATAATAACGGTAGGAAAACATTTTTTTGATCTTAAAACCGAATTTCCGCAAGTGACATTTTTCGAAACAACAGATGAATTAAAATCATACCTGAGTAATAACAAAATAGAAAACTCGTTTATTTTATTAAAAGGTTCAAGGGGAATGGCTTTGGAAAATATTCTGCCGCTTCTTTAAATCATTTTTGTAACTTTATGCTCAAAATATTTCCGGAATGAAAAAAATTTTGCTTGTATTCATTATAGGCTATATCTCAACCCTGTCTGTTTCTTTTGCTCAAAATGTTGGTCAAAAAGGAGATACAATAAAGAATTATATAGACATAAACGGACTTAAACAAGGATATTGGGAAAAGAAATATCCAAACGGCAAAATAAAATATCAAGCTCATTTCAAAAATGATGTTCCTGTCGGAGAATTCAAAAGATATTACAACAACGGTCAACTTTTTGCAAGAATTATTTATGATAACGAAGGTAAAGGAACCGGTGATGCTACATATTATTGGGACGATGGCAAGCTACTGGCAAAAGGCAAACTAGTAAACATAAAACAAAAGCAAGGCGAATGGAAAATTTATAATGTTCAAGGCAAATTGCTTAGAACGATAAACTACGATAAGGGTGTTAAGAACGGGCTTCAAACAACTTACTTCCATGAAGGCGGTGTCGCAGAAAAAGCTAATTTTGTTAACGGGAAAAAAGAGGGCATACA
>JALWKH010000046.1 GCA_026996635.1 Bacteroidales bacterium
TGCCAAAATCAGAAATCTAATCATAAAAAAACTGAACGAACAAATGGATTTTGAAAAAATTTACAATACAAACAGGGTGTTTATAAGTGACAACTTCTTTTTTGATAATAAGAATTTTTACTTTGTATACAATATTTACGAAATTGCGGCTTTCTCAGGTGGGGAGATAATTGTAAAAATACCTTATAGGGAAATAAAAAATTATTTTATCCCATTGTTCAACTACCCGGAAAGATGAAAATTTGTATCTTTTTGAACTTTGTAGACAGTTTTATTTATCTTTTTTGGCTATTTTTGTAAATAGTCGAACAGGGAATATTGAATAGTAAAACAATCATCCACCTATGAAAAAAATTTTCACTTTTTTCTTCCTAATCTCATCTTTAGTTTACGGTCAAAACACTAAACACTCTTTCCTGCATTTGGAAGGTAAAATATGGAAATATCCCGTGACTATGTGTTTAGATATAAACAATGATAGTGTTGAAGGGAAATACTACTACAATAAAATCAGGCAAATTTTATATCTGAAAGGACAACTTTTTGAAAACAACAGGATAGAATTAACGGAACAAACCCAAGACAGTGTCATCACGGGAAATTTTTCAGGTAAAATACTTAACAACAAATTCACCGGAACTTGGCAAAATCCGAATAAGAAAAAATCTTTGAGATTTAATTTAACCACAAAAAATACTTTTCAAAAAAAAGACAGTACAAGTTTTGTTGTTTATCATTATAACAAATACCTCCCGCTTTATCCCGACACAAACATTGTTGGCATTTCACTCTTTTACAGGCTTTTACTTCCCAAAGTAAATAAAACACACCAAAAAGTAATTATGGACACAATTTTCGGTTACCCTAACCTTACAATCGACGAAAAAATACAAAAAGACCTAGATCAAAATATTTTTGATTATTACGAAACAATGGCACTTCTGGGCAAAAGTGAAATCTTGGACGATACCATTACCGCATCGTATTCATACGAAACATATATGGATAAACTTTTTGAAAACAACAGTTTTATTATAATGATACTTGACAACAGTTCATATACAGGAGGGGCACATGGCATTTATTACTCCATCTCATATGTTTTTGACAAAAAAGCCAATAAACAAATATCGCTAAACGATATATTTTACGATAAAGACACAACAAACATTAAAAACCTCATCATCGATAAATTAAAAAAAACAGGTTACTATGAAAACATATATACAGAAGTTTACATAAGCAATAATTTTTATTTTGACAACAAATTCTTTTACTTTTTCTACAACCCTTATGATATAGCACCTTATGCTGCCGGACCCGTTGAAGTAAAAATCCCTTTTGAAGAAATAAAAAAATATTTCAAACCGTACTTCTCAAAAGCAATGGGAATAAAAAATCAGCAGCCGGGGAACTGACTAATCCGTATACCCAAACCGTCTTAATGTATTCGGGTCGTTACGCCAATTTTCTTTTACCTTGACACGCAGTTCCAGAAACACTTTTTTGCCCAGAAACATTTCAATTTCCTGTCGGGCTTGTATGCCGACCTTTTTTATCGCTTCGCCGTTTTTACCAATGAGAATACTTTTTTGCGTGCGGTGGTTTACATAAATCATTGCCCGAATTACCGTAATGTCTTCTTTTTCCTTAAACTCTTCTATCTGCACATCTACCG
>JALWKH010000047.1 GCA_026996635.1 Bacteroidales bacterium
TTGAACATTACAGGAAAACAGGCAAAACAGGTTGGCAATGGCACAACCCTTTCCCCGAAGCAGATTAAACCCCATTGTGCTGTTTTATTGCCGAACCAAACGAAAATAATATTACTTTTGGAGCAAATTTAGAACATAGAAAGATTATGACTAACGATATAAAACTTAACACTATAGAAGAAGCTATAGATGCTATCCGCAAAGGTGAAATAATAATAGTAGTGGATGACGAAAACCGTGAAAACGAAGGTGATTTTGTAACTGCGGCAGAACTTATCACTCCCGAAAAGGTGAATTTTATGGCCAAATACGGCCGCGGGCTAATTTGTGCCGCTTTGCCGGAAGAAAGATGTGAAGAACTTGATTTGGACTTAATGGTTGGGAAAAATACCGCATTGCACGAAACACCGTTTACCGTGTCGGTAGATTTGATAGCCCCCGGTATGACTACGGGAATATCTGCGGAAGACAGGGCTCGCACCATAAAAGCACTCGTTGACCCTAAAACAAAACCCGAAGACCTTGCCAGACCCGGACATATTTTCCCGCTTAAAGCCAAAAGCAAAGGCGTGTTGAGAAGAGCCGGACACACCGAAGCAACCGTTGATCTTACACGATTGGCCGGTCTTACACCGGGCGGTGCACTTGTGGAAATAATGAATGACGACGGCACAATGGCACGACTTCCCCAACTGGTAAAAATTGCGGAAAAATTCAACCTTAAAATCATTTCAATAAAAGATTTGATTGAATACAGGCTTAAATTTGAAAGCCTGATAGAAAGAGGTGTTAAGGTAAAACTCCCCACTAAATACGGAAACTTCTACATAATCCCTTACAAACAATTATCAAACGGGCTGGAACACGCCGCCCTCGTCAAAGGCACTTGGGAACCTGACGAACCTATCCTCGTTAGAGTACATTCATCTTGCGTTACGGGAGATATTTTCGGTTCGTTGAGATGCGACTGTGGAGACCAATTACACAAAGCAATGGAGATGATAGAGAAAGAAGGGAAAGGTGTGATTGTTTATATGAACCAAGAAGGTCGCGGCATCGGACTAATGAACAAAATAAAAGCATATCAGCTTCAGGATGAAGGCCTTGACACTGTAGAAGCCAATGTTCATTTGGGATTTAAGCCGGATGAAAGAGACTATGGCATCGGTGCACAAATTCTCAGGGATTTGGGCGTAAAGAAAATGAGGCTTATGACAAATAATCCCGTAAAAAGAGTCGGCTTGGAAGCATACGGGCTGGAAATAGTGGAAATTGTCCCAATTATTATTAAACCGAATAAATACAACCAAAAATATTTGGAAACCAAAGAACTCAAAATGGGACATCAACTGCACTTGTTCGACGAAAATAAAAAAGAAGACAAAAAAGAAACGAATGACTAATCGAAAGGTATTAGTTTTTTTATTTGTTGCATTCTTACCTTTTTTGCTTATCGCACAGACAAATAAAGAAAAAGCGGAAAAGGATACTGCAAAATATTTTATCAAACTGAAAGAATTTGTAATCAGCGAATTTCACACACCGAAATCTTATTCCGAAAATACAAGAACACTCCTTGTTATACCCAAATCACAATTGAATGAAATTCCGGCATCCACGGTAAACGATGTGGTGGAAAATTTCACAACTGCGGATATAAGACGCCGTGGCATAAGC
>JALWKH010000048.1 GCA_026996635.1 Bacteroidales bacterium
GCTGAAAACAGCGGTAATAATTCCGGCAATCCTCAAAAAGCTGAAAAAGTTATATCTTCCGAAGAAGTTGATAAGCTCGCGGCGGAAGAGGATCATAAGCCTGCCAAAAAATATAATTTGGAAGAAGAAACTGAAAAACTTGAAGGAATGGATATCGATTCCCTCCTGGAATACTTCGAAAATGATATATTAGAAAATTTAAATGTCCGTTCCAATGTTCCGTTGATTGCTAAAATTGTAAACGAAATAAAAGAACTTTTTGAAAAAAAATATAAAGAATATTTAAACGCTCAAAAGCAAAAATTTGTTGAAGAAGGCGGCCGTCCCGAAGATTACAAACCTACGGCTGATGATGATTATTACCGTGAAAAATTTGAAGGGTTGCTGACCAAATTCGAATATGCCCAAAAAGATTATTATAAAAAACGAGCAGAATATCAAAAGCAAAATTACGAAAAGAAACTTGAAATAATCGACCGGATAAAGCAACTAGCACAAAGCGGCAGGAATCCGAGAGAGGTTTACAATGAATTTAAGCAGCTTGAATATGCTTGGAAACGTACCGGAAGTGTGCCTGCCAACAAGTATAAAGATATAATGGAAAGATATGATGTTGCGGTTAAGCTGGTGTATGATTATTTGGAAATCAGCCGTGAGTTGATGGAGTTGGACAGGCAAAAGAATTACGAGGAAAAAGTGAAATTGATAAAGATAGCCGAATCCCTTCCTTACGATACACTGCCAATTAAGTCGTTCAACGAACTGCAAGATTTGCATAAAAAATGGAAAGAAATAGGTCCTGTTCCCAAGGATAAGAAAGAAGAACTGTGGCAAAGATTTAAAGCAATTTCCAAAAAGATAAATGAGGCGTATTCGGAATTTTTTAAGGAAAAAAGAAGAAAAGAAGCCGAAAACCTTAAAAAGAAAACTGAACTCTGTGAACAAGCCGAAGCCATTGCAAACGGGGATTATACAAGACCTAAAGAATGGAAAGCCAAGAAAGAAGAATTGCTTGAACTAGACAAAATTTGGAGGACGATAGGACGTGTGCCTAAAAAATTTAACGATTCCATTTACGAAAGGTTCAGGCAAGCATTTGACAAGTTTTTTGACAAAAAGCGTAAATTCTTTGAAAACTACGACAATATTCTGAAAGAAAACTTTGAAAAGAAATTAAAACTTATTGAAAGGGTAGAGGAAATAAAGGATAGCGAAGACTGGAAGAAAACGGCAAATGAAATTATAAAAATACAAAAAGAGTGGAAAGAAATCGGTCCTGTTCCGCAAGAAGAATCAGATAAAATTTGGCAAAAATTCAGGGAAGTTTGCAATTATTTCTTTGACAGGAGGGCAAAACACTTTGAAGAATTAAAATCGCAGGAGGTAGAAAACCTCGAAAAGAAGAAAGCCTTGATAGAAGAAATAAAAAATTATACTCCCACAGGCAATATGGAAGAAGACCTGAATGCCATTACAGAGTTTGCAAAACGTTGGAACGAAATAGGTTATGTGCCGATTGAAAATAAAAAGGAAATAAACAAAGCTTACTCCGAAGCATTAAAAGAATTGTACGGCAAAGCAAATATTGATGAAGACAAAAAAGCTCTTTTCATTTATGAGGAAAAAATAAAAGAAAAATTAGGCACAAAAGGCTTCGAAAACTTCATCAAC
>JALWKH010000049.1 GCA_026996635.1 Bacteroidales bacterium
AAAACAGCCAAGAAAATGTAGATGATAAGCGTGGCGGTAAGATTTGGATTAAGGGGAATAAGTATAAAGTGGATATGGGGAATGTTCAAACTTATTTTGACGGTAAAAATGTGTGGACTTATGTGAAAGAATCTAATGAAGTGAATATAACTTCTCCCGATGATGACGATGAAGATGCAATAAATCCTGCCAAAATCTTTGATATTTACAAGGACGGCTTCAAAGTCAGGTTTGTGCAAGACAGGTTTGAAGACACCAGACCGTTGTATGTTATTGATTTGTTTCCGAAAGATAAAAGCAAATCATTTTCAAGAATCAGGCTTAAAGTGGATAAGTCCAAGAATGAAATTTATGAGTTTGACCGTTTTGACAAAGACGGTAATATCTACATTATAAAGATTTTCAGGCTTTATAAAAACAAACCGCTTAACGACTCTATGTTTGTGTTTGACAAGAAGAAACACCCCGGCGTGGAAGTTGTTGACTTAAGGGATGAATAACAATGAAGAATCTCATTGATTTTATAGTTCGCCACTATTTTGCGGCATTATTTATAATCTTTGAGATTTTTAACCTTGTGCTTATTGTTGAGTTTAACGAGTATCAACGGCAGATTTTTTTCAGTTTTTCAAATTCTATTTCTGCGAGTTTAAATTCTGCGGCATCATCGGTAATTGATTATTTTAATTTGAAAAAAGAAAATGCCAAGCTATCGCAAGAAAATGCATTGCTTAAAAAAAAGATAGAGGCATTGAAGACGATGAAAACCAAGCCAGAACGAACACAGCTTTTTGACTTTATTCCTGCCAAAGTGGTTTCTTCTACAGTAGCTTACCAAAACAATTTTATAACATTAAACAAAGGAAAAGATGCCGGAGTAAAAGAAGATATGTCCGTAGTGTCTCCTCAAGGAGTTGTTGGTGTTGTGTATAAAGTTTCCAAACATTTTTCGAGCGTATTGTCCGTGTTGAATGTAAAAACAGGTGTGAGTGCCAAAATAAAACGCTTAAATTATCCTTGCTTGGTTCGGTGGGACGGCAAGGATTACCGATACGGCAAGATTTATGATTTGCCTTCTCATCTTGTGATAAATAAAGGAGACAGCATTGTTACATCGGGATTCTCGGCAATTTATCCCGAAAATGTGTATGTGGGTAAGATTGTTAAGTTCGAAAAGCAGAATAACCGTAATTTTTATAATGTTACCGTAGAATACGGTGTTGATTTCAAAACGGTTAGTAATGTTCATATTGTAATAAACAAATACAAAGCCGAATTTGATTCTTTGCAACAAACATCCGTGATTGATGAGTAATTATTCTTTGAAAATATTAGTCAATTTTTTTGTAATACTGTTATTGCAACTGCTTGTGTTCAATTTTGTTTCCCTTTGGATTTATTACATACCGTTTGTTTATGTTTTATTCCTTATAATTTTGCCTTTTGATACGGCTAAATGGCTGCTTATTGTTTCGGCATTTATTTTGGGAACGGTTCAGGATATTTTTTCGGGAACAATCGGCATTCATTCTTTTGCAACGGTTTTTGTTGCTTTTTTGCGACCTTCCGTCCTGTCGCTTTATACGCCGCCGTCCGGTTACAACAAAGGTGAGTTCCTCGGAATAACAACTTTCGGATTAGGTTGGTTTCTAAAG
>JALWKH010000050.1 GCA_026996635.1 Bacteroidales bacterium
ACCGCATCAGTATTTTATGTACCGTGACTTCCAGTCAAGAAACATTATGATTTATAATGAAAAAACTTATTTGATTGATTATCAAGGAGGAAGGATGGGGGCGGTGCAATACGATTTAGCATCTCTACTTTATGACTCAAAAGCCAATCTTTCGCAAGACGAAAGAAAAATTTTGTATGATTATTATGTTGATCAATTTTCGAAGTACGAAAAAATAGATGCAAAGAAGTTTGAGGAGTATTTTTATGCTTATGTTTTGGTAAGGCTTTTACAAGCGTTTGGAGCTTATGGTTACAGAGGGATTTACGAGCAGAAGATACATTTTTTAAGAAGCATACCTTATGCCATAAGGAATTTGAAACAATTGCTTACGGTAGGGAGGTTTAAATTCGGGGCAACATATCTGTTTGAAGTATTGAACAGAATGATTTCCGACGGTAATTGGAAAAAATATGCCGTAAGTGACGATGAGCCCGAAAAGTTGACAATAACCATTTCAAGTTTTTCATATAAAGCAAAATTACCCGTTGATAACAGTGGTAATGGCGGCGGATTTGTGTTTGATTGCCGTAGTTTGCCAAATCCGGGGCGAATTGACGAGTTTAAGGATTTGACAGGACAAAATGATAAGGTGATAGATTATTTCCGCACTAAGCCTGAGGTGGACGAATATTTGAGTCACGTTTTTGCTTTGTTGGAATACAGCACGAATAATTATTTAAACCGTGATTTTAGAAACTTGTCGGTATATTTCGGATGTACCGGAGGGCAGCACAGGTCGGTTTATTGTGCAGAAAGAACGGCAGAATTTTTAAGCAAGCGGTTTGGCGATAAAATTATTGTAAAACTAATTCATACACGGTTGTGAGAGCATTTGTATTAGCAGCAGGATACGGAAAACGATTGAGACCTTATACGGCAGAAGTACCCAAAGCACTTGTAAAAGTGCAAGGAGTGCCGATGATTGAAATTGTGGTGGAGAGATTGAAGAAATTCGGCATAACTGATATTGTTGTAAATCTCCATCATTATGGCAGTAAAATAGAACAATATATCAAAGAAAAGAATTTTTTCGGGATTAACATTCGCTTTTCTTACGAAGATGAATTGCTTGATACGGGAGGAGCCATTAAACACGCATCACACTTATTGAATGACGGAAGACCGGTCTTGCTGCATAATGTAGATATATTGTCAGATATTGATTTGGCGAGTTTTACCGGGGAATTTGAACATAAAAATGCAGATGTGCTGTTGGCTGTAAAAGACAGGAAAACAACGAGATATTTGCTTTTTGATAAGGACAACCGTTTGCAAGGTTGGGAAAACATAAAAACAGGTGAAAAAATTTTAAGACAATATGCAGATTTGTCTTCTTTAAATCCCTTGGCTTTCAGCGGGATACATATTATAGGTAATAATGCGTTAGAAAAATTGTTTTTCTATCCCGAAGATAAATTTTCCATTACCAAATTTTATTTGGAGTATATGGAAGAGTTGGGTATATACGGTTATCCGCACAATGATGATTTTGTAATGGATTTAGGCAAACTCGACAGTTTGCAAATTGCCCAATATTTGGATTTGAGAAAATTTTTGTAAAAAAAGTAAAGAAATAAAGATTGTATATTTTAATTTTTTTATATT
>JALWKH010000051.1 GCA_026996635.1 Bacteroidales bacterium
GTTTACAACAAGCAGGGAATTGACAAAATAGCGACATTGCTGGTAAAATACGGCATAAAAATTTATTCTACCGGAGGCACTGCCAAATATCTGAAAGAAAGAATGATACCCATTACCGAGATTGAAGAGGTTACAAGTTATCCTTCCATTCTCGGCGGCAGGGTAAAGACTTTGCATCCAAAGGTATTCGGCGGTATTTTGGCAAGGCGTGATAATGAAGCCGATGAGAAAGATTTGCAAGATTATGCCATTCCGCTGATTGATTTGATTATTGTTGATTTGTATCCTTTTGAAGAAACCGTGGCGTCGGGTGCTTCCGAAAAAGATATAATAGAAAAAATTGACATCGGAGGCATTTCATTGATTCGTGCAGCAGCAAAGAATTTTTACCACACTTGGATAGTAAGCCACAAAAACCAATACGACGAAGTGATAAAAATTCTCGAAAAACACGAGGGGTACACCGATAAAGACATTAGAAGAAAATTTGCCATTGAAGCCTTCAATATTTCGTCGCATTACGACACTCAAATTTATAACTACTTCAATAATAACCCGTTCGGTGTATTTAAGCAAAGTGTAATTGAAAGCAAAAGTTTACGGTACGGCGAAAATCCGCATCAAAAAGGTGTTTTTTGGGGTAACTTCAAAGAAATGTTTACCCAACTTCACGGCAAAGAGATTTCTTACAACAACATTTTGGACATTGATGCTGCTGTCGGGCTTATTCTTGACTTTACGGAAGAACCGACTATTGCCATTCTTAAACATAACAACGCTTGCGGATTGGCTACCCGCGACAATCTTAAACAAGCTTGGATAGATGCACTTGCCGGAGATCCGTTGTCTGCTTTCGGAGGCATCATTATTACAAACAGGCAAGTAACGGAAGATGTAGCCGAAGAAATGAATAAAATTTTCTTTGAAGTGGTAATTGCTCCGTCATATACGGACAAGGCTCTTGAAATTCTTAAGCAAAAGAAAAACAGGATAATACTTGTTCAAAATAAATACGAATTACCGCAATTTGTTTTCCGCACGGCACTAAACGGAGTATTGTTCCAAGAAAGGGATAACAAAACAGAAACTCCCGCTGATTTAAAACCTGTAACCGACAGGAAACCAACTGATAAGGAATCTGAAGACTTACTTTTTGCAAATAAAATCGTAAAACATACCAAATCAAATGCAATCGTTTTGGTAAAAGACAAACAATTGATTGGCAGCGGAACAGGACAAACTTCCCGTGTAGATGCGCTTAAGCAAGCAATTGCAAAAGCAAAAACATTTGGGTTTGACTTAAAAGATGCCGTGATGGCTTCGGACGCATTTTTCCCTTTCAAAGACAGTGTGGAAATCGCTCATTCCGAAGGTATTACTGCGGTTATCCAGCCCGGCGGGTCTATTAGAGACCAAGAATCTATAGATTTTTGCAACGAACACGATATGGCAATGGTATTTACCGGAATCAGACATTTTAAACATTAAAAAAACAGATAAAGCATATGGGACTTTTTTCATTTTTCACATCAGATGTAGCAATTGACCTTGGAACTGCAAACACAATCATTATTCAGGACGATAAGATTGTGCTCGACGAACCTTCTATTATTGCAATTGACAAGACTACAAACCAG
>JALWKH010000052.1 GCA_026996635.1 Bacteroidales bacterium
CTTCTTTAGTGTAATAGTTGTATGCTCTTTTGTCTATTTGAATTTTTTGTTGTGAAAATGAGAAAAAAGATATGGAAAATAAAACTGATAAAATGATTATTTTTTTCATAGCATGTTAAATTTTTATGCAAATTTAGTTAAATTTTGCGTGTTAGATATAAAATTTAGTTAATCCACATTATGACTTTATCGTTATTGATATATTTGGACAAGTCGTCGGTAAAAATTATCACAAAAGCGTCAATTAATGGCAGAACTCCGAACCCTCCACCTATTGTCAATGTATATGCTATAGGAACATACATGGAAGTTCCCAGGTAAATCCTATGTCCGCCCAATGGTCCGGTAAGCAGTAGAATCAATAATGCAGTGCCTTTATTTACACCTACTTTCTCTTTTATTTTGGTGATGATTTTGATTTTTAGCCTGTCTGCACCTGATAATCTTACACTGTCTTCTAAAAATGGTTCATTTTGTTTTAAACTTATCACAGAACATTTGCCCTCCACATTTGTTTTGGCTGCAACAGGTTTTAACAGGGCAACAAAAAGGAGTAGAAAAAACAGTATTTGACTACCTCTTGGAATATTGAAGTTCATAGTACTTTTGGTAATTTCCCGAAGTGACATTTTCAAGCCATTCTTCGTTTTCCAGATACCAGTCTATAGTTTTTTCAAGTGCTTCTTCAAAACTGTGTTCAGGTTTCCAACCCAATTCGTTTTGTATCTTTGAGGAATCTATGGCATAGCGTAAGTCGTGTCCTGCACGGTCTTTAACAAATGTTATGAGGTTTTCTGCAGGTTCTTCGCGGTTAAGTTTTTTGTCCATTATTTGACAAATCTTTCGCACCAAATCTATATTAGTCCATTCGTTGCTGCCTCCTATGTTGTAGGTTTCACCTTTTTTGCCTTTGTGAAAAACAAGGTCGATGGCTTTTACATGGTCTTCTACAAAAAGCCAGTCACGCACATTCAGTCCTTTTCCGTAAATCGGAAGCGGTTTGTTGTGCTTTATATTATTTATAATCAGGGGTATAAGTTTTTCCGGGAATTGGTAAGGACCGAAATTGTTTGAGCAATTAGTGATTTTTACAGGCAGGTTATAAGTTTTGTAATAAGCCCTTACAAAATGATCGGAACTTGCTTTTGATGCCGAGTACGGACTGTTGGGGCTGTATGGAGTTTCTTCAGTGAAATAGCCTGTTTCTCCAAGTGAACCGTAAACTTCGTCGGTGGATATGTGATAAAAAACTTTGTCTTCCAAATCATCGCCCCAAATCTTTCTTGCGGCATTAAGTAGGTTAACCGTTCCAACGACATTTGTATAAATAAAAGCCATCGGGTCAAGGATAGATCTGTCAACATGTGATTCGGCTGCAAGATGCAAAACTCCGTCAAAGCGGTATTTCTCAAAAATTTCAAACATTTTGTCAGAATCCACAATGTCGGCTTTTATGAAGTGATAATTAGGCTTGTTTTCAATATCTTTCAGATTTTCCAAATTGCCTGCGTAAGTTAATTTATCGAGGTTGTAAATTTCATATTCGGGGTACCTGTTAACAAAGTGTCTTACCACATGACTTCCTATAAAACCCGCACCGCCTGTTATTAGTATTTTTTTCATAATGCTTATTTTTTTGTTTTATCACCCTTTGTATTTCCTCCGGCACTTTTAGTTTCCGAAATAAAGAGATTTTGAAACAAATAGAGATTCCGAAGAACCTGAAACGATAAGATTCCGAAACAAGTTCGGAATGACGTTTTCAGGTTGACGTTATTCGGAATGACGTGGTTCAAAATGACATTTCGGAATGACCTTGTTCGAGGACAAAGGTGGATGATTAATATGTTCAATTGAAAGTAATTATTTAACATTATGCATCAAAACAATTTATTTTGATTGTTTCAATAAACTTCTGCTCTATTGATTTGCCCAAAAAACTGTCGAAGCTTCGTAATCTTCAAAATTCAAATTTCGTGTTTTGGAATTATTTGCTATTTCATCAATAAACTTCCTGTCCATTTTTTTGCCTGCCCTCAAAGTATATGACCTTGAAGTGAAAAGCCCGACACCGTTATTAATATTCGTGAAAAACGGCCTGTCTTGTACCAAACTGTTGGTGGGAGTTGATACCTGCATATATTTATACATATCCTCAGAACCCGTATAAACATAAAAATCCATTGCTTGCTTTTTTATTACTCTGGTAACATTCGGGTCAACAGGTATATTTTGAACGAGAAAATTCAAAAAATCATCCAACCCGATGCTGTTGGAAAGTTCTTGCCCGCCATCTGCGTTTATTGATGTTTTTTGAGCAAAAGACATTTCAATTGTTTTTTCCGTGGTGTCGGTTGTAGTTAATTCGTAATAATGAAAAACTATTTTCAGTTGGTAAAGCCTTATACCTTTCTCGCTAAGCCAAGTTACTTTAAATGGAGTTGGAGAAGGTAAAGGTACTGAGTAAAAATCGCTGTACGGCGGGGTTTTAATTTCAATATCATTTAATAAAAATGTGGAAGCACTGACATTTTTATCCCTGTCTGCCACATAAACCTTTAAATCGTAACGGTAAGCAGAAGGACTTTCGTTGTCACCCAGTATTTTACCTTTATAATAGTAAACAATATTACTGTCTGTGGCAAAAATCCCGGGTTCTTTTTCAAGAATGGTGTCTTTAAAATCAAATACTTGAACAATATTTCCGGTGTTAACATTTACTTTTTCGAGAGTAACGTTTACATTATGGTAGTTTAGAGAATCGCTGTGTTGAGCCATTTCATACGCACTTTCGTCTCCGAGAAATGCTTTGTTTACCTTGATGTAATGAATAGTGTCGTGCTGGCTTAACACCCCGTAAACCACTGTAATATCTTTCCAAGGGGCATTTATGTCAACTTCCGTACTGCAAGAGAAAAATAATGATGCAAGCAGTGATAAAATGAGTATATTTTTGGTTTTTTTCATTGAAATTTATGATACCTTTGTCCTGATTAAACTGTGCAAATGTAACAAAATTTTATTTACGATGAATGTAAGGAAAGTAACTACACATGTATTGAATGAAATGAAACTTCACGGGGAAAAAATCTCCATGCTTACCGCTTATGATTATTCCATGGCAAAAATATTGGATAATGCAGGAATAGATGTAATTCTTGTTGGCGATTCGGCTTCTAATGTAATGGCGGGATTTGAAACTACATTGCCTATTACCTTGGATGCCATGATATATCATGCTTCTTCGGTTGTCAGAGGTGTAAAAAGGGCTCTTGTTGTGGTAGATATGCCTTTCGGAACTTATCAGGGAAACAGCAAAATGGCTTTGCAATCGGCAATCAGGATAATGAAAGAGACAGGTGCACACGCCGTAAAAATGGAAGGCGGTGAAGAGATTTTGGATTCGGTAAAAAGGATAATCTCGGCAGGAATTCCCGTAATGGGACATTTGGGACTTACTCCTCAAAGTATTTATAAATTCGGCACATATACCGTTAGGGCAAGAGAAAAAGCAGAAGCCGATAAGTTGATAAATGATGCTCATTTGCTTCAAGATGCAGGATGCTTTAGTATTGTATTGGAAAAAATTCCCGCAAAACTTGCCGAAGAGGTTACTTCACAACTGAAAATTCCCGTAATAGGCATTGGTGCGGGCAATAAAGTTGACGGACAAGTGCTTGTATTGCACGATATGCTTGGCATAACACAAGAATTTTCGCCGCGTTTTCTCAGAAGATATGCAAATTTGTTTGATGTAATTACCGGTGCGGTAAAAAGCTACATTGACGATGTAAAAAGTATGGACTTCCCGAACGAGAATGAACAATACTAAAATGCAGGATATTGCTTCTAGGGTTGTTTACGAAGATAACCACATTATAATTGTAAATAAATTGCCCGGTGAGCTGGTTCAAGGCGACAAGACGGGAGACACTACGCTTGCCGATAAGGTGAAACTTTACCTGAAAGAAAAGTACAACAAACCCGGAAATGTGTTTTTAGGCGTTACACACCGATTGGACAGACCGGTGCGGGGTTTGGTGATGTATGCAAAAACGAGTAAAGCCCTTTCCCGCCTGAATGAAATGTTTAAAAAAGGCGGTGTGCACAAAACTTACTTGGCAATAACCGAAAATGATCCGCCAACACCGGAAGGTTTGCTTGTGAATTACCTCAAGAAAAACGAAAAGCAAAATAAAAGTTATGTGTACGAAAAGCCCGTGCAAGGTGCAAAGGAGGCAAAATTGAAATACAAGGTTTTGGGCAGGTCTGACAGGTATTTTTTGATTGAAGTGGAATTGCTTACCGGCAGACACCACCAAATCAGGGCACAACTTTCGCATATGGGTTGCACTATAAAAGGTGATTTGAAATACGGCGCCAAAAGATCAAACAAAGATGGCGGTATTGACTTGCTTGCTTACAAGTTGGAATTTGTCCACCCCGTAAAAAAAGAAAATATGGTTTTTACCGCACCTTTGCCACAGGATAAATTGTGGCAATATTTTAAGGATATTGTTTAATCTTTTTCAGCTTCAGCCAGCAGCTTATCAATTATTTGTTCGGTTGTGATGTTTTCGGCTTCGGCTTTGTAATTCCTTAATATTCTGTGTCTCAATACGGGGTAGGCTACGGCTTTTACATCTTCTATATCGGGTGAATACTTGCCTTGAAGTGCGGCGTGTGTTTTTGCTCCTATTATCAAATATTGCGAAGCTCTCGGTCCTGCTCCCCAGCTCACGTATTCTTTTATGAAGTCCAACTTATTTGATTCAACCGGACGGCTGAATACCGCTGTTTTTACTGCAAACTTTACCACATTGTCGTTTACGGGCATTTTGCGGATAAGGTGTTGAAATTCAAGTATATCTTCGTCTGTGAGTACTGCTTGAGGTTGTTGGTTTTGTACGGCAGTTGTTTGCTTAACGATTTCCACTTCTTCGTCCAAAGAAGGATAATCGACTTTTATGTTGAACATAAACCTGTCAAGCTGAGCTTCCGGTAAGGGATAAGTGCCTTCTTGTTCTATGGGGTTTTGGGTTGCAAGTACGAAAAACGGCTTGTCAAGTTCATACCGTTTTCCTGCTGCCGTTACGGCTTTTTCTTGCATTGCTTCCAAGAGGGCAGATTGTGTCTTTGGGGGGGTACGGTTTATTTCGTCGGCAAGTATGAAGTTGGCAAAAACAGGACCTTTTACGAATTTAAAGTTTTTGTCCTTGTCCAAAATTTCCGTGCCGATGATGTCGGAAGGCATAAGATCGGGAGTAAACTGTATTCTGTTGTATTTCAGCCCCAAAACTTTTGCAAGTGTGGTAACAAGCAGTGTTTTTGCCAGTCCGGGAACACCAAGCAATAATGTATGTCCATTGCCGAAAATGGCAATTATCACATTTTTGATTACTTCATCTTGTCCTATTATGACTTTTGAGAGTTCTTGCTTTATCTGGTTGTATTTATCGTTTAATGCTTGAATAGCTTCAACATCACTGCTGTATTTCATATTTTATTGTTTTTTTATCCAGTTGTATGTAAACTTGCAATCTTTGTATTCGTCGGAATTTATTTTTATGTATGTGTTTTTTATTTCATTTTTTACCCAGTCGTCCAAGGCTTTTTGTTTCTTGTTGTTGAGACACAGGTTTTTTATGTATTGGTAATCTTCTTTGAGATTTGCCCTGTGGGGAGGAATTATTTTGTTTACTTTTATGATCTTAAGTGATTTTTCACCTGATATTGGATCAATTGCCAAGAAAGGAGTGGAAATGTCACCTTGCTTCATCTTCTGCAAAAGGTCAAGCATTGTAGGGTCTTTTATTTCGTTGAGAGTAAAGCGGCTCAATCCTGATTGAGGATTCATAATTATGCCGCCATTGTATTTTGTTTGTTCATCGTCTGAAAATTTTTCGGCAGCTTGTGCAAAAGTCAAAGTGTCTTTAAGAATCAAACTTCTAATGCTGTCAAGTTTATTTTTTGCTTTTATTAATTGTTCATCGCTTATTTCAGGCTTTATCAATATATGTTTTACGTGGATGCGGTCGCCTTGTTTTTCAACAAGTTTGATGATATGAAAGCCGAATTTTGTTTCCACTATTCTGGAAATATCGCCTGGATTTTTCAGAGCGAATGCTGCTTTTGCAAATTCGGGCACAAGTGTTGTTCTACCAACCCAACCGAGATCTCCGCCGTGCTTGGCAGATTCAAGGTCATCGGAGTACAAACGAGCCATTGCTTCAAAACTGCCGCCATCCAATATTTTTTGCCTGATATCGTCCAATTGCTTTCGGATTCTCCATTTTTCCCTGTCGTCCACTTCGGGTTTAATAACGATTTGTGCTATTTCGTATTGGCGATCAAACAGTTGTAAGCTGTCTTTTGGTATTTGCTTATAGCATTCTTCCACTTCTTCAGGAGAAATGTCAATATCTTTTGTTATTTGATTCTGTTCTTTTTCAATGAGCATTTGGTTACGCAACTGTTCTTTGAGGTCGGCTTTTATTTCAAGCAAAGTCTTGCCGAAATATTGCTCTAATTTTTCTTGGGAACCTATTTGTTGGATAAAATAATTTATTCGCCTGTCGAGATTGTTTTGTACTTCGGTTTCGGAAACTTCTAGGCTGTCAATTTTTGCCCTGTTGAGCAATAATTTTTGGAAAAGGAATTGTTCCAAAATTTGGCAACGAAGTTTTTTTCTTTTTTCAGGAGTCGAAAAATCGGCTTGTCCCGATGATTTATACTGGTAATATTGGTTTTCAATATCGGATTTCAATATTATTTCGTCTCCTACTATTGCTACAACTCCGTCGATAACATTCTTTTGGGCAGAAACGGAAACGGAAAAAAACAGCAATAAGGCGGCTATGATTTTATTCCTCATCTTCTTTGATAACATAAGTTTTGTCTATATAATAATTCTTGTTGCTTAATGCGTCTTGATAAGTGTTGTTTACCAACTGGTAAAACAATGAAACTTTTCTTTTGTGCAGGATAATTTTTTTCAAATTATCTTTTACAAGTTCATAAGGTATGGTGTCTCCCGGCAACATATAGTCGGATACATACAACATTTCGTCAACCAATGTGTCGGAAGGTGCACTTTTTATAAATAACTTACCTTTTTTTAAGTCTTTATTGTCAATGTTATAATTTTCTTTGAAAAGTTCGAAGTTTACCCATCTTTCGCCGAAATCATTTAAGTAATATTTGTGCTCGTCACAGATTTTTTTTATTTCATCGTAATTTTTGTCGGCATTTTTCATCAACTTTCTTATCTCATAATATTTATAACTTTTTTTGGGAACTTTTACTTCCACAGCCTTAATTATAGGTTGCTTCAATCTGTAATCAAAATTGTATGAGTGGTAAAACGAAACAAGTTCCGTGTCGGAAATCGTTGTGTCAAGTTTTTGCTTGATATACAGCTGCTTATATTTGTTTACGAATAAGTCTGTTTTGTACTCTTCAACCAGCTTTTCTATGCGTGCTTTGTCCAAATCGTTAAGATTGTTTTCGGCTTCTTGTTTGAGTACTTGATTTACCACCCAATTTTTCACATACGCTTTGATAATATACAGGCTGTCT
>JALWKH010000053.1 GCA_026996635.1 Bacteroidales bacterium
GATAAAAGCTATGAAAAAAGTTTTATTTATAACATTAGCATTTATTGTCAGCTTCAATTCTTTTTCACAAAAAAAAGACAAAAAGAATGACAAAAAATCTTCATATTCAATAAACATGGCCAATGCTTGGCTATTATACAACAACGATGATTATTACGGAGCATTAAGAGTTTACAGGAAATTGTATAAAGATTATAAAAACAGTGCAGAATTGAATTATAAACTAGGTGCGTGCTTAATTAAAACATATAAAATGGATTCTGCATTGTATCACCTGAAAAAATCACTTGATTTAGACTCAACTATAGACAATCAAGTTTATTTATTATTAGGACAAGCTTATCACTATTTAGGCGATATTGACAATGCTTTGAAGTATTATGAAAAATACCGCTCTACACTAAAAAAGTGGAAAAAAAGTGAAAAAACCTATATAAATAACTTGATACGCCAATGTTATACAGCCAAGGAGTTAATGAATAATCCCGTAGATGTAGAAATAGTCAACATGGGACCAAACATAAATACAAAATACACTGATGCGAATCCATATGTAACCGCTGATGGTAAAACTTTGATTTTCACATCAAGAAGGCCTGACAATATCGGTGGTAAGATAGATCCTGCCGTTGATGAGTACTATGATGACATATACATTACAACATGGAATGATGCCACAAATTCTTGGAATCCTGCAAAAAACATTGGACCTCCAATAAATACAGAATATCACGATGCAGACTTAAGTATTACACCTGATGGTAAAAAAATATTACTGTACAAAAATATACAAGGAGTTACCCGAAGTGGAGATATTTACTATTCCTCCATTAAAGACGACGGCAGTTGGTCAACACCAAAACCATTTGGCAACAAATACATTAATTCAACTTATTTTGAAAGTAGTGCATGTTTGACAGCCGATGGAAAAACATTGTATTTCGTTAGTGAACGTGAACATGAAGGCTTTGGACATGGAGATATTTATGTTTCTCATTATGTTGACGGAGATTGGACCAAACCTGAAAATCTCGGACCAATAGTAAATTCGGAATATGACGAAATAGGTGTTTACATCCACCCTGACGGAAAAACTTTGTTTTTCAGTTCTAACGGACATAACACAATGGGCGGTCATGATATTTTTATGACAACACTTAACGATAACGGCAAATGGACACCTCCTATAAATATGGGATACCCGATAAATACAACAAGAGAAGAAATACATTTTGTATTTACAACCGATAGGACCACTGCATATTTGTCAAGCTCCAGAGCAGGCGGGTACGGAAAAATGGATATTTACAAGGTGGACATGAGAAACTATTTCAAAAACAATAAAAACATAACTCCGGATTTAGCTAAAAAGATAACAGGACCTCCTCTATCTATAATAAAAGGTAAAATTATTGACTCTGACACAAAAGAACCTCTCCAAGTAATCATAAATGTAAAAAACCTTGACAATGGTAAGTCATACATTTTCAAATCCAAAGCTAATGGTGATTACTTCGCAACACTACCTGCAAATCATAAATATGAGATGAAAATAATAAAAAAAGGGTATAAAAGCGTTAACATTAAATTTAAGCTTTTAGAAGGTAAATCAAAAACCTATGTCTTGAAAAAATACATTTTTATGGATAAAGAAAAACACTAAGAAATGAAAACATTATTACTTATAAGCAATTCAACAATGGCAGGGCAACCATATTTATCATATACCTTGCCATACATTCGTCAATTTTTCGATAAAATTAAGTTTTCGCCTGAAAACAAATCAATAATTTTTATTCCCTATGCCGCAGTAACCTTTTCTTATGATGAATATGTTAATAAAGTTAACCAAGCTTTAAAAACCCTTAACATAACAGTCAAGGGTATTCATACTTTTTCTAATCCTAAAGAAGCAATATTAAATGCAGATCTAATAATCACCGGAGGCGGTAATACTTGGCACCTAGTAAAACAACTCCAAGACCATAAATTATTAAATCCTATTTTCGAAGCCGTATCGAACGGAACACCTTATATAGGTTGGAGTGCAGGTTCTAATATAGCATGCCCCACACTAAGAACTACTAATGACATGCCAATAGTAGAACCTCAATCGTTTAATACACTCGGACTAATAAATTTCCAAATAAATCCCCACTATATAGATGCTAATCCAGAAGGACATGCAGGAGAAACCAGAGAAGAAAGAATTATAGAATTTATTACCGCTAATCCCAATATACCTGTTGTAGGATTAAGAGAAGGAACAATGCTATACATAATGAACAATGATATAATTTTATGGGGAAATAAAAGTGCACGTATTTTTAAATTTGGTGAAAAGCCTATTGAAGTCGAAACCGAGACAAACATTAATTTCTTGGTTACAACAAAATAATTAAATAAAATTTCAGTTAATAAAATTAAAAAGGTTAATATTTATTTGGCTAATTAAAAAAAATTGATTTACTTTACGCCTTTGAAAAGCGAGGTGGTGAAAAAATTTATATAAAATGAGAAAAAAATTATTGAGTTTAATAATACTCTTTTCGGGCTTAACGCTCTGGAACAGTGATGTTTATGGGCAACAAGAGCCCCAGTTCGATTTTTTTCCGTACGTACATATGCTTACTAATCCCGGCTATACCGGTATGGGACAAGCAATTTGTGCTACAATGGACCATAGGCAACAATGGATGGGGTTTGAAGGGAATCCTATTACTACAGGTTTGGCTGTAAGTTCATTTTTAGAAAATATAACAAGTGGTGTCGGGTTAGTAATAATCTCGGATAAATTGGGTTTTGAAAACAACACACATTTGAAGTTATCATACTCTTACCACCTCGATGTCGGAGACGGAACTTTAGGTATTGGTGCAGCATTAGGTATAAAAAATAAAGCTTTAAACCCTGATCAATGGGAACCTTATTCATCATTAGAAAACCCTAACATGAATCCGTATGAAGACCCTGCTATCCCTCATGCAAGTAAAAAAACAGTTTTTGCATCTTCTATAGGAGCTTTTTATCTGACCGATTATTTGTATGCAGGTCTTGGTATAGATAATCTCATTCAATCTAAATTAAATTATGAAACCGGTGAAGAATATTTTTTAAAAAGACACTATTACTTAACAGCAGGTTATTATTATACATTACCAAATCCCATTTTTGAATTAAAACCGTCTATATTTATCTCAAGCGACGGTGTTGTTAATCAGTATACTTTATCAGCATCATTAGTTTACAATAAGTCATTTGTAGGAGGTTTAGGTTACAGGTTTGGAGATTCATTTATCTTTCATGCAGGATATCAATTCCCGTTTAATTTGACATTAGCGTTAGCATACGACTTAAATGTATCTAAATTATCTAAGTATAATAACGGTTCATTTGAAGTAGTCGTTAATTACTGCTTCAGCCTTAAGATGGGAGGAGGCAGAGGCGGTTACAAAAGTGTAAGATTCTTATAAAAAACTATATATTATGAAAATAAAAAGATTGGCATTTATCTTACCATTTTTTGCAATAATATTGTTCTCTGGTTGTGAATCATTCACAGGAGAACTAACAGGGGTCCCCAACAGAGAAATCTGGTATGAACCCCAGCCTTTCGGTATGGTTTTCATCCGACAAGGTAGTTACAACATGGGACTAAATGATCAAGATGTTCCCAATTCAATGACAGCATTCCAGAAAACCGTATCTATTGCTCCTTTCTGGATGGATGAAACAGAAATCGAAAATAACGAATACCGCCAATTCGTTTATTGGGTGAGAGACTCAATTGCATATAAGCTACTGGGAGACCAATATGATGAGTATCTTATAACTGAAGATTATTACGGAAATGAACTTGACCCGCCATTTATAGATTGGTATCAAAAAATTAAATGGGACGATGCTGATCAAAGAGAAATACTAGAGGAATTATATCTACCTGAACATGAAAGGTTCTACAGAAGAAGGGAAATAGATACAAGAAAACTCAACTTCGAATATTATTGGATAGACTTACATCAAGCCGGATCAAAGCATGAATTCGGAAATGAAATAAGAAGATCATACAACTTTGAAACCGGTAAATATGACGGTGAAGTTATAAACTATTCAAAAGAAAAAAGAGGTATCAGAGAACCTGTTAAAGACAGGTCATCTTACATAATGCACGATATTATCAATGTTTATCCTGACACACTGTGCTGGATGAGTGATTTTACCTACTCATACAATGAACCAATGGCTAAAATGTACTTTTGGCATCCTGCATTTGATCACTATCCTGTTGTAGGTGTAACATGGAGACAAGCCCGTGCATTCTCTATATGGAGAACGCAACTAAAGAACGGATTCCTGAGAGAAAATGGAGAAACTTTTGTTCAAGATTACAGGTTGCCTACTGAAAGTGAATGGGAATATGCAGCCAGAGGTGGTCTGAAAGGTAGCATGTATCCTTGGGGTGGATATTATGCAACTAATTATCATGGATGTTATATTGCAAACTTTAAACCATTACGTGGTAACTATACAGCAGACGGTTCTATTTATCCGATTATTGTAGCTCACAACGATCCAAATGAATGGGGATTGTATGATATGGGAGGAAATGTAGCTGAATGGACATCAAATGCATTTGACGAAGCTGCATATCAATATACAGATGATTTAAATCCTGATTATGAATACGAAGCATTGCCAAATGATCCACCTGAAAAGAAAAGAAAAGTGATAAGGGGTGGTTCTTGGAAAGATGTAGCTTACTATATGCAATGCGGTGTAAGAACTTATGAATATCAAGATACAGCTAAATCATACATTGGATTTAGAAATGTAAGGTCATATTTAGGTCATGACTTTAATGACGCAGGAAGTGGATCTCAAATTTATTAAAAATAAAATTATAAATGTTTAATCTTTAAAAATTTACAGCTATGGGTTTCAGTGAATTTGTAAGAAGTGAAAAGTACAAAAATGTAATGAAATTTGTTTACGGTTGGGGTGCAACCGTAGTGCTTATTGGTGCGTTATTTAAAATTAACCACTGGCCGGGTGCTACAATAATGCTTATTGTAGGTCTTGGTACTGAAGGTTTTATTTTCTTCATGTCTGCATTTGAACCATTACACAAAGAATGGGATTGGAGTTTAGTATATCCGGAATTAGCAGGCGACGAAGGAGAAGGCGAAGGTGTAAGAGAAGAAGGAAGAGGACACGCCACAAGCGCAGTTGAAAGGTTTGATGAAATGTTAAATGAAGCAGGCATTACACCTGAAGTTTTTGAGAGATTAAGTGAAGGTTTACATAAGCTTAATGAAACTACAAGCAAATTAGCGGATATATCAGATGTTACAGTTGCAACAAATAACTATGTAGAAAACTTTGAAAAAGCATCTGAAACAGTTAAAGAATTTAGCGAAAAATATGCAGCTTCTTCAGAAAAATTAAACAATGCTGCAGAAGAATTATCTAATGCATATGTATCTTCATCACAAAATGTAACAGCATCAGCTTCTAAAGTTGCCGATGCATATGAAACACTTGTTAATTCATTAAATGAAGAAATCGAAGTAAACAAAAGGTCAAACCAACTATACAGTGAAAACCTTGAAACATTAAATAAAAATTTGGAAGCATTAAATAAAGTATACGAAACACAACTTCAAAAATCAAATGAATTTGTTGAAAATACTTCTAAAGTTTATGACGATCTGGAAGAAATCGTGGTTAATCTTAGGTCTACAGTAGATGATACTAAGAAATATAAAGAAGAAATAAGTAAACTGAACGAAAATCTTGCTGCATTGAACACTATTTACGGAAACATGTTAAGTGCAATGAGCGTGAGAAACCAATAATTTTGTAGAGTTTTATTTAGAAAAGAAATTGTTTATTCATTAAAAAATATTTAGTATGTCAGCAAGTAATTGCCCGGAAACCGCGAGACAGAAGATGATTGGTATGATGTACCTGTTCTACACTGCAATGCTTGCATTGAATGTATCAAAAGACATTTTGCATGCATTTGTGGTTGTGAACTCGGGTTTGGAAGCAACAAATTTGAATTTTGAAAAGAAAAACGCATTCATGTATAGTGCATTGGAAAATGCACGAGCAAATGATCCAGTAAAAGTAGAGCCATACTATCAAGCAGCCCAAAAAGCTAAGAAGTATGCAGATGCAATGAAAGAATATATACAAGAGTTAAGGACTACTTTGTATGAACACTTAGGTGTTCCTGCAGATTCAGCAAAGCATTGGACTGTTGAAAAACTTGAAAAAAAGGATGACTACGATACACCTACACACTTTTTTGTAGGATCAGGTGATAATGGAGGTCGAGGACATAAAGCAACAGAGTTGAAAAACAAACTTGAAGATTATAGGAAAAAATTGCTTGATTTATTAAAAGATCCCAAGATTAAGATGCCAAACAAACAACAACGAATAAAACAACTTGGGGACCTCGGCATCGACACAAAAGATCCTAAAAAAGGCATTGAAAATCCGGAAGAAGCAACGTGGGAAAACAGTAAATTTTACCACATGCCTGCTGCAGCAGCATTTACAGTGCTTTCACAAATTGAAAACCAAGTAATAAATGCTGAAGCAACAGTAGTTAATGAATTATTGGGTAACATTGGTGCTACAGACTTTAAATTTGATACACTTGCAGCCAAGGTTGTTCCTAAATCAAACTATGTTGTTGTAGGAGACAAATATGAAGCCGATTTGTTTGTTGCAGCATTTAGCACAACAAGTAACCCGACAATATTAGTTGGAGAAGGTTATGATTCAGCAACAGGCAAACTAACAGGTAAAATTGATACTGTTCCAGTAGAAAGAGGTATTGGTAAACTTGTTATTCCTGCAACTAGTGTTGGAGTTCATCATTATGCTGCAGTAATTAAAGTAAAAAATCCTTCGACGGGTGAAGTTAAAACATATCCTCTTATTACAAATGGTAAATACGGAGCAGAATATATTTGTGCAAAACCTACTGCAGTTATATCTCCAACAAAAATGAATGTTTTATACATTGGAGTTGATAACCCAATTAGTATTTCTGTATCCGGTTTTGCAGACAACCAAGTATTTGCCAGAATTTCACAAGGTTCATTAAGAAAAGTAAAACCCGGGCAGTATATAGCACGGGTAAGAAAACCCGGGAAAGCGTACATTAGCGTTTCTGTTAAGGACGATAAAGGAAATTCCAGGTCCATGGGTAAGCAGGAATTCCGTGTTAAACGAGTTCCTGATCCTGTACCAATGGTTGCCGGTAAAAGAGGAGGATATATTAAGAAAAGCGTACTCTTAAGTCAAGTAGGTATTAAAGCAGAATTACCTAACTTTGACTTTGACTTAAAGTTTGTTGTAAAAAGCTTTACCGTATCAGCAACTATAGAAGGATTTGAAAGAAGTAAAAAATCAAATTCATACAGGTTTACTCCTGCACAGCTTTCTTTAATTAAGAAAGTAAGACCCGGTGGTAAAGTGTACATCGAAAACGTAGTTGCAGTTGGCCCTGACGGAAAACCAAGAAAGCTTGGAACTATAG
>JALWKH010000054.1 GCA_026996635.1 Bacteroidales bacterium
GTTCTATATATTTACCATCTATAAACACATAACCTGAATTTACCGTTTGGCTTTGGGAGTAAGCATTTGCAGACAATATGCCTGCTGCCAGCAATACGGCAAAGATGTATTCTAAGGCTTTCATTTTCCTTGCTTTTTTAATTTACAAAGATGATGGAAAAATATCTTTCAGCAAAGTTTTTTATATTCCTTAACGTATGTTATAGTTTGAATCTTTTGTTCTGGACAAATTAATTGCTGTTGAATTGCAGAAAAATTAATCGTATTGTGGAACCTTATTATAGTGGAGGGGGATTATCAGTAATAGTCATTCTGACCTTGTTTCAGAATCTATATCGTTTTTGGTCATACTTATCAGATGTTGAAATAAATTCTGCATAGTCGTGAAAATGACGACTTCTTGTTTTTAATTGCCGGGTCAATAATACAAGTAGTGACACACGGCCGTGTGTCACTACAAAAATGCTTTTGCGTTACCATACCTTTTTAAGGTGGTGGCATAAATTGAAAGAAGGTTGGATTTAGCCTAGGTCCTCTTTGTCCGGGTCTAAAGCCCACACTTGGCGGCACATTACCGCACACCGCCTTAAAAGGCGGTGCTAATCATATAGGTTTATTTTTTTGGTCGACAACAAATTACTGCCTGATTTTTAACACCACCGCCTCCCCGCCATTTTGACCTGCCTAACGCACTACCGCAATAGCTATTCCGCGGTAAACCAATCAACTAACCACTAACCATTAATAACTAACAATTAGCAAATTAATTCATTAGCACATTTATTCGGTGTGTATATAAAATTACTTACCACTCACAATTTTCATTGTGTCTTGGGCTATTACAAGCTCTTCGTTTGTAGGCACAACAATAACTTTTACTTTTGAATTGTCAGATGAGATAACCGCTTCTTTCCCTCTGACTTTATTTTTTTCTTCGTCAAGTTCAATTCCGAGAAATGATAAATCACCGGCAATTCCCATTCTTCTTTCCGCACCGTTTTCGCCGATTCCGCCTGTGAAAACCAAAATATCAACTCCGTTCATTGCGGCGGTGTAAGCACCTATGTATTTTTTAACGCGATAATCAAACATTTTCAAAGCGAGTTCTGCACGGTAAGTTCCGTTTTCTGCAGCTTCTTCAATTTCACGCAAGTCGGAAGAAATACCTGATATTCCTAGCATACCGCTGTGCTTGTTTACCAGTGTGTAAGCCACATTGCGAGTAAGTTCTTCTTTTTCCATTATGAAATTGTAAACACCAATATCCAAGTCGCCCGAACGTGTACCCATAATAAGTCCTTCTACAGGTGTCATCCCCATTGATGTATCTACAGATTTGCCGTTTTTAATGGCTGCAACTGACGATCCGTTTCCCAAATGGCAACTTATTATTTTTTGCTTGTCGTAATCAACACCCAAAATTTCGCAAGCACGTTTTGACACATATTTGTGGCTTGTGCCGTGAAATCCGTATCTTCTGATGCCGTATGTTTCATAAAGCGAATAGGGTATTGCATAGTTGTAGGCATAGTCGGGCATTGTTTGGTGAAAAGCAGTGTCAAATACAGCAACTTGCGGCACATCCGGCAGAATTGATTTCATTGCATAAATGCCTTTCAGGTTGGAAGGATTGTGTAGCGGTGCCAAATCTACACAGGCTTCAAGTTGTTCTATTACATTGTCGTCTATCAACACACTGTCTTTAAACTTTTCGGCACCGTGAACCACCCTGTGACCTACTGCATTAATTTCGCCCAAGTCTTTTATGCAGCCGTGTTTTTCGCTTTTCAAAACGCCCAGTACATATTCTATGCCGCTTTGGTGGTCGATTATATCTCCTTTGAACAGAACTACTTGACCGTCTTCTTTGGTATGCTTGATTTGAGATCCTTTTATTCCTATTTTTTCCACCACACCTTTGGCTATTACTTTGGTGTGGGACATATCAAACATTTGATACTTTATGGATGAGCTTCCGCAATTTAATACTAAAACTTTCATTTCTTATTGTAATTTTTTGGTTAGAAAATATATTTTGTGAGTGCCGGACCTATCTTTTTTCCTCTTTCGTCATATTCATAAAATCCTTTTCCGGTCTTTCTGCCTAGCATATTTGCACGATTCAGTCTTCTAAGTAGAGGAGAGGCTTTGTATCTTAAGTCGCCGAACTCGGAATACATATTGTCAAGCCATCTTACCAGCCTGTCAATGCCAATTTTGTCTGCCATTTCAAAAGGTCCGTAAAACAAATTCATACTCTTTTTGGCTGCAAAGTCTATCTTTTCCATATCAGCCACTCTTTCCATCAAAATATCACAGGCTTCGTTTATCATAGGGGCAAAAAGTCTTACGGAAATAAGTCCGGGAGATTCGGCTACTCTTACGAATGACTTACCAAGCAATATGGCGAATTTCTGAACTTCTTTACAAGTTTTTTCGGTGGTGTACATACTCCTAACAACCTCTACCAATGATGCATCCGGAGATGCTGTGGAAATGTGCATACTTATACATCTGTCTTTGTGATCAAGTGCGGCTGCAAGTTCGGTAATGGCTATTGTTGTAGAATTGGTGGCTATTATTGTGGTTGGCGATACATATTGCTCAATTTTTTTGAATACTTCTTTTCTTATTTCAAGGGATTGGTCTTTTTGTGACGAAAGGATGGATTCGATTACCAAATCACAATTTTTCAGGTCAGCATAATCAAGTGTTCCCCTGATTCTTGACATTATGGCTTTTTTCTCGCTCGGTGTTATCCCCCATCTTTTTACTTTGTAATCCAATTCGCGTTCTATGTCTTTTAGAGCCTGTTCAATTTTTTTGCGGGAAACTTCTATAAATACAACATCCATTCCCCGGCTGGCAATCATTATAGCCAACCTTTGTCCCGTTGTACCGCATCCAACGATGCCGATTTCGGAAAATTCCGCTTTGGGTCTGTCTTTTTTGCTTAATGCGTAATCTTCTACGCGTTCTATAATAGGTTCACTCATTTTTTATTATTTTATGTTCAAATTTATTTTTGTGTTTGTCTCCGAAAAATGATTATTGTCAATATGCCCTTACTTTTCTTTTTTCGATGAAATTTATGTAAGCACGGTTTACCACTTTGTTGCCGCCCGGAGTCGGGTAGTCTCCGGTAAAATACCAATCGCCTTTGTGGTTCGGTATGGCTTTATGAAGATTTTCAACAGTTTGGTAAACTATTTTCACATCCGCTTCTATGTCGTCGGGTCTTAATAATTCAGAAATTTTTGCCGATATTTCATCGTCGGTAAAAGGTTCGTAAATCATTTTCACATAATTTACCACTTCTTCTTTAGGCAAGTTTTCTTGTTGTTTGCACAGGTTGTAAACCTTACTTATAATTTCCCCCTTTCCTCTTTCTTTAAGCAGTTCTATGGCAGCACGAAAAGCCACAAGGTTGTCCAAGCGTGCCATATCTATTCCGTAGCAGTCGGGATATCTGATTTGTGGTGCAGACGACACAACGACAATTGTTTTCGGGTGCAGTCTGTCCAAAATCCTCAGGATACTTTGCTTCAATGTTGTACCACGGACTATTGAATCGTCTAGGATTACAATATTGTCTTTGTAAGGTATAATCGAATTGTAAGTTATATCGTAAACGTGTGCTACAAGGTCGTTGCGACCTTCGTCTTGCGAAATAAATGTGCGGAGTTTGGCATCTTTTATGGCTATTTTTTCTACTCTCGGTTTGGTTTCCATTATTTCGTTAATCAAATCTTCACTGATGATTTCCATATTGTCCAAAAGTTTCTTCTTCTTTTGGTTTTTTATGTAATCTTCCACACCTTTTACCAAGCCGAGAAAAGCTACTTCCGCTGTATTGGGGACATACGAGAAAACACTGTTTTCTATGTCATAATCAACAGCTTCCAAAACCTTGTCTGTAAGAAAATATCCGAGTCTTTTTCTTTCTTGGTAAATATCTGCATCGCTTCCGCGTGAAAAGTAAATTCTTTCAAATGAGCATGGCTTAATTTCTTCAGGTTTACGTACTTCTTTTATCGCAACATCCCCGTTTGCTTTTACGATAAGTGCGTGTCCGGGAGTTATTTCTTTTACTTGGTCGGTTTCCAGCTTGAAGGCTGTCTGTATCACAGCTCTTTCGCTGGCAGCTACCACTATTTCGTCATCGTAATAATAAAAAGCAGGGCGTATTCCGTTCGGGTCGCGCACAACAAATGCATCTCCGTGCCCTATAAGACCGCCGATTACATATCCGCCGTCCCAATTTTTGCTGGCACTGGCGAGTACTTTTGCCACATCAAGTTCGCGTGCAATAAGTTCCGAAATTTCTTTGTTGTTATATCCTTCATCGTGAAACTTGTCAAATAATGCTTGCACTTCCCTGTCAAGGAAATGACCGACATTTTCCATAATCGTAACCGTATCGCTGTAATCTTTCGGGTGTTGTCCCAGGTCGATTAGCTTTTGGATGAGTTCGTCAACATTGGTAAGGTTAAAATTTCCTGCCAAAACGAGGTTTCGTGTTTTCCAGTTGTTTTCACGCATCTGCGGGTGAACATTTTCTATGCTGTTTCCTCCGAATGTTCCGTATCTGAGGTGTCCGAGATAAATCTCTCCCGCAAACGGCAAATTATGTTTAGCCCAAACAGGGTCTTGAATTTTGCTTGCTTCGGTTTTTTCGTAATTCTCAAAAATTCTTGTGAAGATATCTTTTATGGGAAGGCTGTCGTTGGATCGAATGCGATGCAAATATTTTTTCCCGGGTTCAAGGTCGATTTTCAAACTTACCAAACCGGCACCGTCTTGCCCGCGATTGTGCTGTTTTTCCATGAGTAGGTACATCTTATTGATACCGTACATCCAAGTGCCGTATTTCCAGTGGTAATATTCCAATGGTTTTCTCAGCCTGATGAAGGCAATACCGCATTCGTGCTTTATAAGTTCGCTCATCTTGAGAGGTCTTTAATTTTGTCGCAAATGTATTACTTTTTGTGATAAAAATTACCGGTAATCAGTTTTATTATTTGCAGCTCGATATAATGATTACCTTTGCAATATGTTTTAGATGTCTCGAGGGCAAATGAAAGTTTTTGTAGTTGGATATATGGGTAGCGGAAAAACACAAACAGGCTATTTTTTGGCAAAAAAATTAGGCTATAAGTTTGTGGATTTGGATATTTTGGTAGAAGAAGGAGTGGGAATGAAGATTAAAGATATTTTTGCCGAATACGGTGAAGATTATTTTAGAAAGATAGAAAGCGAGACATTAAAATCAGTAGCTACAAACAACGATAATATTGTAATAGCGACCGGCGGCGGCGCTCCGTGTTTTTTCGATAACATGAAATTTATGAATGAACAGGGGATAACGGTTTATCTGAAATTGTCTGCCAAACAATTGACCGAAAGACTTAAAGAGAACAAAGATAAGCGTCCCGTTATCAGTAAATATAACGAAATTGAACTTGCAGAGTTTATAAAAGAACATTTGAAAGAAAGGGAGTCGAGGTGTTATTCGCTTAGCCATGTTATTGCCGATATGTCTAAGATTTCGCTGGAACAGTTATATTCGATTATAAGTTATACGATATGGATAAAAAAGACTTGATTTGGGGAATTCACTCCGTTGAGGAAGCGTTGGAAAAAGGTGTTACTTTTTTTAAGGTTTTGGTAAACAGGGAAAATAAAAATCCGAAAATAAATAATTTACTCGGGGAGTTTAAAAGATTAAGGGTGCCGGTGCAAAAGGTGCCCGTTGAAAAGCTCAACAGGCTGACCAGAAAAAATCACCAAGGTATAATTGCTTATGTCTCACCTGTGGAATTTTACGAGTTGAGCGAATTGGTGCAAAAGTTTTTTGAAGAAGGTAAAGATCCGTTGGTTTTGGTGCTTGACGGTGTGAGTGATGTGAGGAATTTCGGGGCAATAGTGCGTACTGCAGTGTGTATGGAAGTGGATGCCATTTTGATACCCAACAAAGGCAGTGCTTTGATAAACAGCGATGCGGTAAAAACTTCTTCGGGTGCTATTTTCAAAGTGCCTATATGCCGCAGCGACAACCTGTTTCTTGCTGTCAAGTATTTGAGCAATAGCGGCTTTACACTTGTGGCGGCAACAGAAAAAGGCTCTACAGGACTGACTGAAACGGATTTTTCCGGACCTGTGGCAATAGTAATGGGTGACGAAGGCAAAGGCGTGTCCGAGTCAATCATAAAAAAAGCAAATTTTTTGGTGCGTATTCCGATGTCGGAAGAATTTGATTCTTTGAATGTTTCAGTTGCTACAGGTATTATGTTGTACGAATCTTATGTGCAACGGAAAGGGTTACGGAAATAAAAAAGGGGCTGAACGCCCCCCTGTAATTTTATGTGGTTTAATTTACCGTTACGGAACTTTATACAGCATCACATTAACATTCAATCCTGCACCAACTGACGCAAAAACAAGATAATCTCCGCTGTTGAATTTGTGACCTTCAAGTTCTCCTCTGTTTATCATGTCATACATTATCGGCAGAGTCGCTACAGAGTTATTACCTGTTTTAGATATAATCATCGGCATAACATCATCGGGTACCTCTTTGATTCCGTAGAGTTTGAACACCCTTTGAATCATTGCTATATCCATCTTTTCGTTAGCTTGGTGCAGCAATACTTTTTTTACTTTATGAATGTCAATATAATTTTTGTCCAATACCTTTTTTATTTCTCCGGGAACAGTGTTTACGGCATATTCGTAAATACGGCGACCATTCATTTTCAGGAATAAATCTCCTTTATAGGCATCTTCTTTGTAAGATTTGTCCATTTTCAGCATCCAAGCATAATTTTTTGTGTCACTTCTTGCAATATGGTCTATTATGCCTTTTTCTTCTTCGGTGTTTTCTGCTTTGATAATAACTGCACCGGCACCATCCGAATAAATCATGCTGTCAATGTCATGAGGATCGGATACTCTTGATAAATTTTCAACGCCTATTACAAGTGCATATTTTCCTCCACCGGATTTTAAGAAATAATCGGCTTGAATCATTGCTTGCAACCAACCCGGACAGCCAAAGAGAATGTCGTAAGAAACGCAATACGGATTTTCTATACCCAAATGATATTTAACTCTTGACGAAAGTGCAGGTACTAAATCGGGAACCCGTGTTCCGTTTTGTAAGTCTCCGAAATTATGGGCAACTATTATATAGTCAAGCTCTTCTTTGTCGATTCCTGCAGATTCAATAGCTCTTTGAGCAGCAATAGCCGCAATGTCGGAAGATTTATGTTCATCTTCCATATACCTGCGTTCCTTAATGCCTGTAATTTCTTCGAATTTTTTTATTATCTCATCGTTTGTCTTTGGAATCTTGTTTCCTGAAGCGTCGTAAAATTCATTCTTCAAAAAATCTTCGTTTTTTACAATATTTTTAGGCAGGTATGATCCGCTTCCTATTATTATTGTTTTCATCACCGCATAGAATTTTGTTGCAAATTTATTATAAATATGATATGAAACTTTTGTATTTTAATTTTTTTTTTTTTTT
>JALWKH010000055.1 GCA_026996635.1 Bacteroidales bacterium
ATTTTAAACAATGCCTGAAAATCCCATAAATGCCAATGACAAAATTCCGGCCGTAACCAAGGCAATCGGTATTCCTTTCATACCTTTCGGCACATTTACCAAATCAAGATGTTCACGCAAACTGGCAAGTAATACAAGTGCCAAACCGAAACCGATACCTGTTGCAATCGCAAATACTGTTGACTCCATCAAATTGAAATTCTTTTGGATTACCAAAAGTGCAACACCAAGCACTGCACAGTTGGTAGTAATCAACGGCAAATAAATACCCAATGCCTGATAAAGCGACGGACTTGACTTCTTAAGTATAATTTCAACCATCTGAACCAATGCCGCAATTACCAAAATAAATACTATCGTCTTTAAGAACACCAAATCCAATGGTCCCAACACATAATAATACAATAAATAAGTTGTAATAGTAGCAAGTGTCATTACAAAAATAACAGCTCCTGTCATTCCCACAGAAGTTGAAATCCTTGTGGAAACCCCCAAAAACGGACAAATCCCCAAAAATTGGGCTAATACGATATTACTTACGAAAATCGCCGATATTATTATAACAAAATATTCCATAACTGATATTTTTATGCTTTTCTAAGTTTATTAACAATTGCAATTATATAACCCAAAGCTATAAATGCTCCCGGAGCAAGAACAAACACAAGCATACCGTCACCTTGGATAAACTTCAAACCAAAGATAGAACCGCTTCCCAATATTTCTCTTGTTGCACCCAACAGCACCAGTGCAAAAGTAAAACCTAATCCCATTCCCAAACCGTCAATTAATGATGACCAAACACCATTTTTAGAAGCAAAGGCTTCGGCTCTACCAAGCACTATACAGTTCACAACAATAAGAGGGATAAACAATCCGAGTTGTTCGTGCAATTCGGGTGCATAACCCGCCATCAACAAATCTACCAATGTAACAAAAGAAGCAATAACTACAATAAATGAGGGAATACGCACTTTGTCTGGAACAAAGCCTTTGATTAGAGAAATAACAATATTCGACATAACCAGTACAAAAGCTGTTGCAAGTCCCATACCTAGACCATTCATAGCCGATGTAGTTGTACCAAGTGTCGGACACATACCGAGTACCAACACAAAAATCGGGTTTTCTTTAATAAACCCTTTGATAAAATTTTGCCATTGGTTCATTTTATTTTCCCTCCTTTTTGTAATGTTTTATATGCTCTGTCCAATGCATCACAAAATGCTCTAGAACTGATTGTAGCGGCTGTAATTGCATCAACATCACCTCCGTCTTTCTTTACTATCAACTTCTTTTCTGCAGGATTAAATCCGTGAAATTGACTTTTAAATTTTTCACTTGTCATTTTGCTACCCAATCCGGGAGTTTCGGAGTGTGCCAATACTTTTGTGTTTTCAATTACGCCGTCGGGCAAGAAACCAACCATTATGTCTATATGTCCGCTAAACCCTTTATCTGTATAAGTTTTCACTGCATATCCGACAATTTCTCCGCCTTTCTTAGCGGGATAAACTTCTATTTTACCGCTACCATCATAGGCTTCCATTTCAAACTTTTCGTCAAAAGGATTATTGTCAAATGGCGGAACAACTTCTTTTATAGCTTGCAATTCTTTTTTCAAACTTGCTTCTTCAATGGGCTTTTTTGTGATTTCGTACACATAGCCCAATGCACCTGCCGACACTACCGAAATAATCAGCAAGGTCAGCACCATATTTAATAATGTGGATTCTTTTTTACTTGCCATTTTTCTTTACCTCCCCGTATAATTTTGGTTTAGAATACATATTTATCAATGGTACAAATGCATTCATAATAAGAATTGCAAACGACATTCCTTCGGGATATGCACCCCAAACACGGATAACAACAACCAATATTCCTATACCTATTCCGAAAATTGTCATTCCTTTAGGTGTCATAGGTGATGTTACCATATCGGTAGCCATAAAGAAAGACCCCAACATCATACCACCTGTAAGTAAGTGGAACAACGGATCGGCATATTTATCTGGATCAGCCAAATGCAAAATTCCCGTAAAAACTACTACGGTTGTAAGTATGGCAACAGGTATTTGCCAATTTACAATCTTTTTCCAAATCAAAAACAAACCTCCAAGCAACAATGCCAAAGCACTGATTTCTCCGAGCGAACCACCTACGTGTCCTAAAAACATATTCCAATAATCGGGAATTTGTGCCATAAGTTGGGAAATGCTTTCCCCGTTTTTTACGCCTTCTTTAATTACTCCCAACGGTGTAGCACCGGTAACTGCATCTGTATAAGCAGTCAGGTTTTGTCCGCCGGGTGTAGGCCAAGAAGTCATAGCTACAGGAAAAGATATGAGCAAGAAAACACGACCTACCAATGCGGGATTAAATACATTGTTTCCGAGCCCGCCGAAAGACATTTTGCCTATTCCTATAGCAACCAATGCACCTACAATTACCATCCAAATGGGCAAGTTTGAAGGAACATTGAAAGCAAGCAATAAACCTGTTATTATTGCAGAACCGTCCGAGATGGTCGGTTTCTTTTTCATCAAAAACTTTTGGATAAACCATTCGAAAAACACTGCGGAACCTACTGCCGTCAATGTAACGATAAGCGCCCCCAAACCGAAATAAGCCAGCGACACCAGAAGTTCCGGAATTAGTGCCAATATAACAAGGTACATAATTTTCTTTACCGAGTTATTGGCGTGAACGTGTGGTGAATGAGATATAACCAACTTCAATTTATTATCTTTCATCTTTCACTATTTTTTTTGTTTTTGTGCTCTTTCTGCTCTTATTTGATCCATAACGGTCTTCTTACCCAATCGGATATAATCCAAAAGCGGTCTGTATGTAGGACAAATAAAACTACAAGATCCGCATTCGATACAGTCTGTAATGTGATTTTTTCTGGCTACATCATACATTTGTTTTTCCGTAACCGTCATCAGCAAGTAAGGTTCAAGCCCTGAAGGACAAACACTTACACATTTGGCACATCTGATACAATCTTGGTATGGTTTGCGGTGTGCAGCTTCTTCGGGGAAGAAGATTACTCCGGATGTTCCTTTTTGAACAGGCACATCAAGGCTTGACAACGCTTTACCAGTCATAGGTCCGCCTGCTATAATCTTACCGGTATTTTCAGGTACACCGCCTGCAAATTCCACCAATTCTTTTATGGGAGTTCCTATTCTTACAATGTAATTTGCAGGATTTGGAAAGTTTGTTCCGCTTACGGTTACAGTCCTTTCAATCAAAGGCATATTTTTTTGAACAGCCTTGTAAACGGCAACGGTAGTACCGACATTTTGAACTACCACTCCAACATCAATAGGCAATCCGCCGGAAGGAACTTCTCTGCCCAGAATAGCATTTATAAGCTGTTTTTCACCTCCTTGCGGATATTTCATTTTGAGCGGCTGAATTGTTATGCCACCGTATTCTTTAGAAATCTTTGTGAGATATTCTATCGCATCGGGTTTATTGTTTTCTATACCGATAATAGCTTTATCCACTCCGAGTGCTTTCATCAAAATTTTTGTACCGACCATCAATTCGTGCCCTTTTTCGAGCATTGTCCTGTGGTCAACAGTAAGGTAAGGTTCGCACTCTACTCCGTTTATTATTACATATTCGGCTTTCTTTCCGGGTGGCGGTGTCAATTTCACATTAGTAGGGAATGTAGCACCACCCATACCTACAACACCTGCTTTTTTTACTTTTTCTACAATTTCTTGCGGAGAATATGGAATATCTTTTACCAAATCATCAGATGTATCAATACCGTCTTCCCAAACTTCTTCTTTGTCGGTTTTGATGTATATGGCTGTTTTTTTGTATCCGCTTGCATCAATGGCATTATCAATCTTCATTACCTTACCGGTAACGGAAGAATGTATGTTTGCAGAAATAAACCCGCTTGCTTCTGCTATAAGTTGACCGGTTTTTACCTTATCACCTTTTTTCACCAAAACCTTAGCGGGAGCACCCAAATGCTGCGTAACATGAATAATCGCCATCTTTGGTAAAGGTGCTTTCACAAAAGGTTTATCAGCGGAAAACTTATTATCGGCAGGGTGAACACCACCCTTTTTAAAAGTCTTTAATGCCACCATAATCAGTTATTATTTTCGTTGGTTTCGTTTTTCTTTTCTTCAGTCTTATTTTCATCCTGTTTTACCTCAGGTTGTTTAGCTTCCGTTTTTTCTTCTTTCGGTTTATCCTCTTTAGGCAAATCGGAAATATTTATTGGTTTGGCTGTAGTTTGTCCTTTAGTTTCATTTGCCTTTTTTGCCGTAGCTGCAGCTTTCTTTTTTGCAGGTTTCGGTTTACGAGGCGGGAAATTAACTTCCCAAATAGCTCCTGTAGGACAAACTTCTACACAAGCACGGCAAAGCACGCATTTTTTATCATCAATGTAGGCAAGATTATCATACATTGTAATAGCATCGAACTTACAAGCATCATAACAAAGACCGCAACCGATACAAGCTACGCTACAAGCTTTTTTGGCAGGACCTGCAGGATCTTCGTTTATACAGCTTACAAATATTTTTCTGTCACGCTTACCAAGAACTCTAAGTTCGATAATATCTCTCGGACAAGCTTCTACACAAGCACCGCAAGCCGTACATTTATCTTCGTCTACAACAGGCAAACCTGTTTTTTCGTCCATATGCAAAGCATCAAAATCGCAAGCACGCACACAATCTGCAAGTCCTAAACACCCGTAATGGCAGTCCGTTTCACCTCCGTAAAGTTGGTGGGCTACAGCACAATTTTCAGGTCCTTCGTAAACATTGTGGTGTTCTCGGTGTTCGTAACTCCCCGCACACCTGACCACAGCAACTTGCCGCCTTTGCTCTTGTACTTCCATTCCCAATATTTCGGCGACTTTTTTCATCACATCATTGCCACCGACAGGACAATACAAATTGTCTAAATTATCGGCTTTGGCACACGCTTCGGCAAAAGCCCTACAACCGGGATAACCGCACCCACCGCAATTGGCACTTGGCAATGCTTCTTCAATATCATCTATTCTGGGATCTTCTTCCACTTTGAATTTTTGTGCAACGAAATACAAAATAATCGCTGACACTACCGCCACTGCACCAAGGGTGAGTATCGAATTTAACAAAACTTCACTCATTTGTTTCCGTTTTTATTATTCAATTTCAAAACTAAATTCTCTTTCAAATTTCTTTGTTAGCATATATAAAAAAAAGTAATAAGGACCTAAACTTGCCAATGCCAAAAGACCGGACAAAGGCTCATTGCAGGTAAAAGAATAGGATACGATAAGAACTGTCATCAAAACAATAAAAGGTAAGATATATCCGAGGAATAATGCTTTAAGCCCGAGTGATTCTGTCATTACTACATTTACTTGCTCGCCAATTTCATACTTTTCCAAACCGGTCAAGGGCTTTTTTACTTTTATCTCTTTTTCTTGCATTTCAGAAGCACTGCACACTCCTTTCAACTGGCAAGAAGCACACGCTGCCTTTGAAACTATGGTTACTTTTATAGAATCTTCACCAACCTCTTTAATTATGGCATCGTGCTTAATTAATTCCGACATTATTAAGGCTTAAAATTTTTTGCAAAAATATCTTTTTTTTCGCAATGCCAAAGTAGTAACAAACATTTCTTTTGAAAATTGATTTTTATCAGCCGTAAAAAGATTTTTGAACAAATCCAAATTATATCCTCTCCCAATACACCAATGTTGCATAGTCGATGCGGTCTTCTATCGGAATACCCATACCAATGTTGTGGTAAGACTTAATTTCTTCATAAACTTTTCTGACCAAACCTATACCCTTCCGATAAACTTCATATTCGTAATCTTTGCTGATTTCGGTAAGTTCATTTTTGTGCAGCACTACCACACTATCGCCTTGATAAGTTGTTATTTCATACATAAGGGTTTCGGCTGCATTATATTTGTTTCCGTCCCACATCTTACTTGGTTCCAAAGGGAAAGCCAGTTTCACATAAGGTACATTCTCCTCATATTCAATCACTTCAAAATCCGTTTTGGCTATCCACCACACATCTTTAAGTTGCCACAAAGAATCTTGCAATGAGTTTGCCACATACCTGTAAAGCTTAATCGCACTCCTGCCTTCATCATCGCTAAACGGATCGGCTTCAACCTGTTTAAGATAGTAAACCGTAGTGTCGTACACACCCGAAGCGGCATCAATATTTATTTCCGTTACTTTATAAACATTTACCGGTGCTTCCGCAGAAAAAGGGAAATAATCGTAACCATAGTATATACCGCCGCTTGAAGCAGTATCATCTTTTCGACAAGATGAAAAAACAAGCAAAATTAAAATTACTATGAAAAAATTATGCAGTTTCATCATCATTCTGTTCTTGTTTTGTCTCAAACTTTTCTTTTACTGCTTTTTCAATATCAAACACAAAGTCCTTTGACACAGGATAAACAACAACCTTTGCGCGCCCCTCTTCAAAACTTACGGCAGGCTGCGGTTTCATTCTAACCCAAGGCAATCCGTACAGGAACTTTACAATTTCGTCTTCCAACACTGAAAGATTTCCGCTTGTATCGCACTCAAACTCAAAAGCAAACGACTGAATCTTCGATGTATCTTGCCTCTTAATGCTAAATGCCCCGGCACTCAAAATGTGATAGGGAATATAAATGGTTTCGCCCGCTTCGGTTTCCACCTCAATATTGCGAACATTCAAAGCCACTACCCTGCCTTTTATCTCTCCGAAAGAAATGTAATCACCTTTGGCAATGTTATTCTCCATTTTCAAACTTAAACCCGCCATATAATCCCGGAAATACACAAACACAAGAATAATCGACAAAGCCAGAATAAAAAGGATAAACGCCACACCGAAAAACACCGACTTACTCAAAAGCCAATTTGCGGCAATCAACAAAAAAACACCCCACACCACCGACTCGCCAATGGCAAAATAATAATCGAACTTTTGCTTGGAAAGTTTCATACCCCAAATCAACGGCAAATATTTCTTAACAAGCCTTATGGCAACATAAAATACTGTTGCCCAAACTATTATCACAAAAAATATATGCCCCGATGAAAGAAAATTCAAGTTATCCATAGAATTAAATTAAACCTTTGTTTTTCAAAAACGAGTAAATAAAACCGTACCAAGCCTTATTTATCCTAACCGTATCGTCCTCTTTTTCGACCAATGAGTTCATTGCAAGATAATCCACAACCTTTTCCACATTAAAATCTTCCCTGCCGGCATATTTGCCCAACACATCAATAGACAATGATTTGTGCAATACAAGTTGCAACAATACAAACAAATGTTCTTTGCCTAACGAATCAAACAACCTCATATCGGGCTTTTCAGGTATTTTAATATCTATTTCATTATTGCCTGCACTTTGTATAGATGCCAGCCAATAATAAAGAGCCAAACCAGGATTGCCTGACGACAACTCATATAGTTTCACAAAAATATCCGCTTCTTGCGGCAAGGTCAGTGTATCTTGCAGCTTATCC
>JALWKH010000056.1 GCA_026996635.1 Bacteroidales bacterium
AGAAAGGGTTTATGTATTGTGTTGGGATAACGGTAAAATAGTAAAGATTACAGACAAGGGGATAAAAATGAATAATTAGAATCTTGCCATTAATGCTATCTTAAAGCGGGGTAGTACCGCCCCGCTACCCTTATTAAAAAAATCGAATTTTATGAAAAAATATTTTTTTATATTATTACTCTTAACCATTTCTTTCGGCGTTTTCGCACAGAACTTAATTATTAGTGATGACTCTACTTTTTCAGGAACAACAAGTAATGCACTCTTTGAAATTTATTCCGCATCCGGCAATAAAGGTGTTTTGATTCCAAGATTGACAACAGCACAAAGAGAAAACATTGCAACAACCGGAGCCGATGACGGACTTGTTGTTTATGATACTGATTCCCATTCTTTCTGGGTGTGGAACGGTACTCAATGGATTGAACTGAGCGATAAACAAACTTTATCTTTTGATAATTCAACAGGTGAATTAACCATTTCTAACGGTAATACTGTTATACTTCCTTCCGGTAGCGGAGGAGATAATTGGGGAAGTCAGGTTGTACAAACAGACGGAACAACACTTTCAGGAGACGGTACTAGTGCACATCCACTTAGTGTAGTAGGAGATCTGACAGACGATCAACAACTTTCGTTATCTAATGACACTCTTTATTTAACAAATGGAGGTAGTGTTGATCTATCCCCATATTTAGACAATACTGACAATCAAGTACTTGTTATCGCAGGACATAACCTTTCCATTTCAAACGGTAATTCTGTAATTATCCCCGATAATCAAACTTTATCCTTATCAGGGAACTTATTAAGCATTATACACGGAAATACTGTTGATTTATCAAACATTAATACAGACACCCAGCAACTTTCGTTGGTAAATGACACATTGTATTTAACATATGGCGGAAGCGTAAGCCTCGCTACATATTTGGATAACACGGATAATCAGACTTTGTCATTGTCAGGAGATACATTAACTATTTCAGGCGGTAATTCCATTGATTTATCTCCTGCAATAGATTCTAACGCTTGGAGTTTAACGGGAAATAATGTTTCGCCAGGACAATTTATCGGTACTATCAATGACAGACCATTGGAAATTTATACCAATGATACTTTGCATTTACGGATTACACAACAAGGTCAGATAGAAATACTCAATAACGGCAGGTCTGTTTTTATCGGAGAAGGATCCGGCAACTCAGATGACCATACGGATAATAGAAATGTATTTATAGGTCATTTAGCAGGGAATAATAATACTACGGGATCTTACAATGTCGCTATCGGTGATTCTTGCTTATTTAATTCTACCACTGCAAATAATAATATCGGAATAGGCAGCAAAAGCCTTGTTCATAATACCACAGGAAATAGGAATATTGCTTTGGGATTAAATGCTTTATACGCAAATACACAAGGATACGACAATATAGCTATCGGAACCTATTCTTTGGAATCAAATGTTAATGGAAAATACAACATTGCTATAGGAAATGGTGCTTTGTACAATAATGTAGCAGGTAATCATAATATTGCGATAGGTTATCAAGCATTATTATATAATGACACAGGGGAATATAATGTTGCTGTCGGTGCCTCTGCTCTTTTTGAAAATTTATCGGGATCTTTTAATGTTGCTTGTGGTTACAGAGCATTAGAAACCAATGTTGAAGGATACCATAATACCGCTGTCGGTTACAAAACATTACTCAATAATAATCAAGGGGAATATAATACTGCAGTCGGAAGTCAAGTGTTGCAGAATAATATGAGAGGTGATTACAATACTGCAATTGGATACCAAGCTTCTTTTCACGGAGTAAACGGATCGAGTAATGTTGCTGTGGGAACCAATGCTTTATACAGTAATACGGACAAAAGTAATCTTGTTGCCATAGGTGATTCAACACTATATCATAATACCGCCGACTTCAATACGGCTGTAGGTTCAAAAACCCTATATTCCAATACAACCGGAGAAAGAAATACAGCGATAGGATACCGATCCTTATACAACAGTACAACAGGACGAAATAATGTAGCAACGGGTTTTAGGGCATTATATAACAATACATCAGGTGGTTACAACAGTGCACACGGTTCTTATGCCCTTAACAATAATACGGAGGGAAATTATAATACTGCAACGGGTTATTTTTCTTTATCTGCAAACAGTACGGGAACCCACAATACTGCAATAGGGTATAATGCAGGAAATAACGGAAGTAATTTTAATAATTCAACGGGAATAGGATACAATGCAAGACCTAATGCTTCAAACAAAGTGTATATCGGTAATACTTCAGTTACTTGGATAGGAGGTCAAGTGACTTGGAGTACATATTCCGATGAAAGAATAAAAAGAAACATAAAAGAAGATGTAAAAGGTTTAGACTTCATTTTGCGTTTGCGTCCGGTTACATACAACATAGACAAAGATAAAGAAGATAACCTATTGGGAGTTGTAGATAGTGCCGACTATGCAGAAAAATATGAAATAGAAAAGGTTAAATTTTCAGGATTCTTGGCACAAGAAGTGGAAAAAGCGGCAAAAGAGTCAGGTTACGAGTTTAGTGGTGTTACTGTACCTAAAGGCAACAGTAAGTTATACTCCCTTTCTTATGCTCAATTTGTAGTACCATTGGTAAAAGCAGTGCAAGAACAACAAAAGCAAATAGAAGAACTAAAAGAATTAGTAAAAGAGTTAATGAATAAAAACAATAATTCAAATAAATAAAAACGGAATATTATGAAACAGAAAAAATTATTAACCGGCATTTTCCTATTCTTTTTTGGAGTAGGTGTTTTACAAGCCCAAGAAACAGTTACCGCGGCAGGCGGCGAAGCCACAGGCACGGGCGGTTCGGTAAGTTATACCATAGGGCAACCTTTTTACAAAATCCACAACGGCACTAACGGAAATTCGGCAGCCGAAGGCGTTCAACAACCTTATGAAATTTCCATAGTAACTGAAACACCGGAAACGGCAGATATAAATTTGTCTGTCTCCGCGTATCCAAATCCTGTAAGTGATTACATTGTTGTAGAAACAAAAGATTTCGGCACAACCGGTTTAAACATATCTGTTTACGATGTAACCGGTAAAATCTTGCAAACAGCAAAGGTTTCAGGTAACAAAACCCGCATTGAAATGACAAACCGGACCTCAGGGACATATTTTATAAGAATAAGTAACAACGGAAAAGAAATAAAAGTGTTTAAGGTAATAAAAAAACGATAACCAGATAATGCTTAAACAATTGTAATCAATATCAAGAAAAAGAAACACAATAATTAGTAAAAACATAAAACTATGAAAAAAATAATTTTTGCTTTTGCGATTTTACTTGCCGGGCTACCATTATATGCACAAACATATTTTATGCAGCCCAACCAAATGAACAATGGTTCTGGTTATGCAAGTGCAGCAGAAAAAGCCGACATTAACAACGATGGTTATGTTGACTTATTAGTGTCAGGTGGATACTCAAACATGTTATTATGGTATAAAAACAATGGAGACGGGACTTTTGATGAAATTCAAATTGATACTATTGATAACGGTAAATATATTACAAGCGGCGATATTGACGGTGATGGATATATTGACGTTATTGCCACTTCAGGAGACAACGACTATGTCGCTTGGTATAAAAATATTGACGGTTTGGGAAATTTTGCTGGAGGACAAATAATTATTACTGATGTTACAATTCCAAGAATAGTAAAATATGCCGATATTGATGGTGATGGATTAAAAGATATTATAGTAAACTCCAACAACAGTGGAGTAGAGATTGTATGGTATAAAAATTTAGGAGGCGGGAATTTCGGTTCAAAAAACTTTATCAGCAATATAAATCTTTCCGATTTTGTTATTGCAGATATTGATGGAGACGGTGATAATGATATTGTAGCATCTCTTTATTTGGGTAACAATATTATTTGGTTCGAAAACACAGACGGTGCAGGAACATTCAGTTCGGATATTTTGATTTCTGATGCAGTAAATCGTTCCGAAGCAGTTTTTGTTGCAGACATTGATGGGGATTCTGATCCTGATGTTCTTTCCGCATCGTCAAATGACGATAAAATAGCTTGGTATCCCAATACAGATGGTGCGGGAACTTTTGGTAGTCAAAGAATCATTACTCTTCATGCTGATGGAGCAAAAGGTGTATATGCTGCTGATTTGGATAACGATGGAGATATGGATGTATTATCCGCTTCAAAAAACGATAGTCTTGTAGCTTGGTACGAAAATCTGGGATCAGGTAATTTTGACACAACACAGCAATATATTCTAAGTAATATTTTTTACGAACCTCGGTTTGTTATTGCAGGAGATGTTGACAATGACGGGGATAACGATGTTTTCTCGGTAGCGTACTGGCACCGCGATGTGGATTGGTATGAAAACAAAACACTCGGTATTATCAACCAACCTGATGATGCAAACGGGTGCATAGCAGATAGTACTTTATTTACAGTTATTGGAAAGGATTATGATTCATTACAATGGCAAGTTAATAGCGGATCAGGTTTTGAAGATATTACCGATAATAGCTTGTACTCAGGATCCAATAACGATACTTTATTTGTTACCGGTATTGATGCCTCAATGAATGGAAATATTTATCGCTGTAAGTTGATTAATCTTGCAGGTAATATGTTTTCTGATAATGCAACATTAAATGTAATTGAAGACAATGTACCTCCGACAATTGTTTGTATGACAAATCAAACAAGACAAGCTGATTCTTCTCATTCATACACGGCGGTAGGTAATGAATTCGACCCGTTTTCAGTAACGGACAATTGTAACATCCAAAGTATTGTCAATAATTATAATAATGATTCAACTTTAGCTAATACATCTTTTCCCGAAGGCACAACTACAGTAACCTGGTTAGCTACAGATTATTCGGGAAATATTTCCACTTGCAGTTTTGATATTACAGTTAATGAATATACTCAAATTGATGAGATAGATCTATCAAGAATAACAATTACCCCAAATCCGGTACATAATAATTTAGAATTAAAAATCACAGAGAAACAGTTAAGTGGTAAAATACAAATAGTTGATGTTACGGGGAAAGTTATTAAACAAATTGAAAACAACAAAATAAAACAATCAATCGATGTTTCCGATTTACAAAAAGGTATTTACTTTATAAAAATAAACAATATAGTAACAAAATTTATTAAAGAATAATTATAATAATTCCAAGTGTGCTATATCTTGTGAATGTAGCACACTTTTTATATTTTCTTATCCTGTTGCCGTCTTTCTTCGTCTTTTTTTAGCTTTCACCCTTTCTATAAAGTCGGACAATACATTCATATAATTCATATATGCTTGGTAAGGTGTATCGTAAGGGTTGAAATATTTATGAACATCGCCGTCGCTAAACCACTTGGTACACATATAATAAAAGTGGTCACTGGTTTGCAGATAAAGCCAGTCTTTTTGTATTCCCGGGTCTTTTATGCTTTTTACATCATTTATAAGTGAGTACAGCTTCTGGAAAGCATCGTCTTGCAAATCGTTTCCCAACCAAGCTGTCAAATCCCTTTCTTCGTCAGCCCACGAAATCGGATAAGGCACATTGTAGCCGCCTACGGGTTCAAATGTGTTTACAACTTCGGTAGGAGTCATAAAACGAAAATCCGTTTGCTCAAAAACCACCTTCGGCAATGCCCTCATAAAATCAAAAATACCCGTTTCAGCCCATTGGTGCTCGCCGAATGTTTCATAATCCATAAACAGATTTATGATTTTTTCTTCTTCGGGAATAGCCTTAAGCCAACTTACATATTTTTCGGCAGTAAGAGGCCATTCACTCCACGCCCTGTTGGAAAAACGGAAAGCAATATCATCGCTAAGCCTGAAATTCTTAAGCAATAATTTAAGTTTCGGGTTAAGCACATTTTGATACAAATAATTCGGGCTTTTCCAACCTAAAGTATGTTTTGCTCCTTCGGTAAGTTGGGCTATAAAACCCATATCTGCCACCATTCTGCCAATCTCGTTGGAATATATCAACTCTGTGTTACGGAAAACTTTGGGAGTAACACCGAAAAGAGCTTTTACTTTGTCTTTGTGTAATTTTACTTGCCTGCGAAATTCTTTTTCGCTTACCAACGAAACCAAAGAGTGAGGATAAGTTTCGCTTAAAATTTCCACACTCCCTGTATCAACAAGTCTTTTGAAACTGTCAAGAACATCGGGAGCATATTGTTCAAACTGGTCTAAAGCCGTTCCCGATATTGAAAATGAAACTTTGAAGTTTTCACCGTATTCATTTATCAAGTCAAGAAGCATTTGGTTTGTGGGTAAGTAGCACTTCTCCGCTACTTTTCGCATTATCGACCTGTTTGCATAATCATCATAGTAATAATGGTTTTCGCCGATATCGAAAAACCTGTATCTTCTTAAACGGTAAGGCTGATGAACCTGAAAATAAAAACAAATAGCTTTCATAAGGCAAGGCTTTTTTTGCAAAAATACGATAATTCCCGCACCGTACCAATTTATTTTTTCCAAATTAACTAAAAGTAGTTAAGATTATTTTGCGGGTAACTTCTATCTTTGTGTAGAATTTAAAAAGAAAAACTATGAAAAAGTATTTACTGCTATTATCCGTAACACTTGTTCTTGCTTCTTGTTCAAGCAATAATAATTCATCAAATAAAACGGAACAAGCTGTAAGCGATACGGCAAAACAAAATTTGTCTGAAAATAATGTAAATGACATTTACGACAATTTCGGAATAATAAAAGTTAAAGATCCCTTGGCAACCCATATCGGTTATCCTGCCGACAGTGCAGATGTGTTTTTTATTTCACTCAGGGATGTTGGCAAATTTCACGGCAAAGTGTGTCCCGGAATTGCTACAGGATTTAAAATGATAAAAGATGTGCTGGACAGCCTTTACGGAGACGAAATTCCCGTGAGGGGAAATATTAAAGTGGCGTGCTCCCGCGGCAGCGATTTGTTGGATGTTGCAGGATACATAACCGGTGCCAGAAATAACATAGGCAGGGGAGAAATCAATCGTGGTGACTTGGTTATTGACACAACATTAAACCCGCATATTCCTTATTCATTTACAATGATTTTCTCAAGAAAGGATTTGGGCAAAATGTACAAAGTTGTATTCCACAAAGACAGGCTATTGACTCCTGAAGACAGGAAATTTATTTTCTCCGTTGATAAAGAAGTCTTCTATAATCACGCAGATAGTGCTACACAAGCAAAATTTAAAGAAATTGTGCAAAAAGAGGTAAAACGCACACTCACCGAAGGACCTCGCAAAGGTGTGTATGAAATAACAAGATGCAAAGATTACAAGTTTAAGTAAAAAACAAAAGCAGTTAAGTTTTACTTCATTTAGAATTACAAAAAAACAGCCCCTTTTATTGCGGGGCTGATATTTACACAAGTCCTACTTATTCAATTCCGCAAAATACTTATAAAACAAAGGTATTGTTTCTATTCC
>JALWKH010000057.1 GCA_026996635.1 Bacteroidales bacterium
GTCGTAGTAAAAATTTCCGTCAAATTTACGGGCGAGTTTTTTTAAGAAAACAGCATCGGCAGTCGTGTTAATTTGTTCTATGTTTACTTTTTCAATGGAGAAAACGCCTTTTTTCGTGTATTTTTTTCCCTTATACTCAAGTGTGGCGGTGTATTCGTAGTCTCCTGGCAGCAAAGTTCCGATTTCCAATTTGTAGCCGTTTTCGGTGCGGTCAAAAACAAAACCTTGTGTCTTGCCGGTTTTTAAGTTTTTTATTTCCAGACTCAAATCGGGATTGTTTATCGGTTGGTATATCTCATTGAAAAACTGTGCATTGAAAATCACAGGTTCGTATTGTTTAATAAGTTTGTCCACAAAAATGTTCAGGTTTTGTTTCTTGACTTTAATTGCGAGATAGCTTGCAATATTGTTAATCAGCGAGTTAAAAAAGTCGTTGTTGCCGTTATAAAGGTTATCGTAAATTCTCCACCGCCAAATATTTTCACCTGTAATCACTCCTGTTTTTTCATTGTCCGATTGTCCGAAAACAATAAGCGGCTTATTGGTTGATATGTTTTTGATTTTTTGATACATAAGCACTTCGCTGCCGGGTGATAGGGCATATTCGCCGAAGATTGATTTAAGTGGCGGCAGTTTGTCAATTATTCCAGACGAGTTGTCTATGTTGAACGATTGGAAGGTTTTATTTAATTGTGGATAAGCATCTTCAAACAGGTTTTTACTTGCTTTGATTTTTACGGGCAAAATCAAAGAGTTGAACGACTTAATATCAGTTTGTGTGCCGGTGATGAACAATGCGGGAATATTTCGTTTTTTTAGTTGTTCGATGACTTGCGGTATTTTGTGGTTTGGTGACGGCAGATTGTGGAAAATCACAAGGTTGTAGCTGTCAATGTTGCCGTCAAACTCAGAAATGTATTGCAAATTTGTTTTGTAATTCAGGTTTGTGTTCAGGGCGGAAATAATTGCTCCCAAATCGGGATGAGGAGCATTTGCAAGAATTAAAATTTGCTGGGTAGCATCAATTACATCGATTTTTATTGTTTTGGTGTTGTTTTGCTTGTTCTTTTCCGTTGCGGGAGTGCTTACACTTATTGTGTAACTGTGTATTCCTTTGGGTTTAGGGTCAAGTTTGAATGTCAGTGTTTTTACGCTGTGGTTCTTTTTTATTTGCAAAGTTTTTTTGTCGAGTGTTTTACCGTTTTCCGATATTGTTACCGTTGCCGTTTTGCTTTTCAGTTTGTCAGCTTTTAGTGTTACTCTGACAGGAGTAATGCTGCTTTGCAAAACTATGTTGTTGTATTCAACATTTTCTATGGCAATGTCGGGATAAACGGTTGTGTCGCCCAAAAGCAAAAAGTCAACTTTGAAGTTCAATGGATAATCATTATACAGCGGGTTTTCGCCATTGTTCATTATTCCGTCAGATGCCACTATCATCAATTTAACATTCTCATTTTTAAATGATTGTGCGGTAAAATTAAACAGCCTGTCAAAATTTGTTATTTTGTCTGAAAAGCTGATACTATCGCTAATTTCCGGCTTGTTGCCGAAGGTTATAAATTTGACAATTGCGTTTTTTTCTTGGCTTATTTCGTCAAGTAGTATCTTTAATT
>JALWKH010000058.1 GCA_026996635.1 Bacteroidales bacterium
AATTTCATATAACATTTTTCGGAGGAACAACTTACCGTATAGCTGCTGCTGCAGGAACTGAAGAAGGAAATGTAATTTTCAGGGTTTATGACAAGCAAAGAAATCTTTTATTTACAAATGCCGATTACAATAATTCACCATATTGGGATTTTAAATTTACATCTACCGTAGATTGCCTAATTGAAATTCAATTGGACAATACCAACTTACAATCAGGATTTATGTATATGTTGGTAGGATTTAAGCAACAATAGTTCATAGATAATAAATTTATAAAATGAGCGAACGCATCCTCAAGGCATTAATGCACCTCTTTGCAATCATTGCCCGCCCTGAAAGTAACGAAGAGGATCGTAAGCAAGTTGTAGGCGAATTTCTCAAACAACAATTAAACACCGAACAAGTAGAAGAATACCTTAAAGTCTTTGAACAATATTACCGCATCTACCAAGCCAAACAAAGCAGAAAAGGCAAAAAGAACAAAAGCCTCGCCGTAAGTTCCGTAAAAGTTCTTAAAATTTGTAATGAAATAAACAAAGAACTAACACGTAAGCAAAAAGTCATTGTTTTATATAATCTACTTGAATTTATTAAGTCGGATTTTGATGAAGTTACAGAACAAGAACTCGAATTTATAAAAACCGTTTCAGACGAATTTTTCATTCCTGAGGATGAATATAAAAGATTAAAGGGATTTGTATTATACGAATTTTCACAAATTCCTAACTCTACTAGAATGCTGTTGGTTGACAGCAACAAAGACTTCAACCACCCCAAAATAAAACATATGTATGTAAAAGGGTTGGAAGGTCAGATAAGATTCTTCCACCTGAAACTTACCGATATGTACCTTTTCCGCTACCTGGGAAACTCCGAACTTACAATGAACAGCCAACTCCTAAGGCAAGATAAAGTATATGCTTTCAATTTCGGTGCGTCAATTAAAGCTCCCAAAATTGCACCTATCTATTACAGTGATATAGTAAAAGTATTTAATGAAGATAAACTTAAGGCAAAACTTGTTTTTGAAGTAAAAAACATTGAATACCGATTTAAAAGCGGTGATATAGGCTTACACCCGTTAAGCTTTGCAGAAGAATCGGGAAGACTGGTAGGGATAATGGGTGCCAGCGGGGCAGGAAAATCCACACTTTTGAGTGTCCTAAACGGAACAAACCCACCTACAAAAGGACAAGTTCTGATAAATGGAATAGACATTCATAAAGAAAAAGAAAAAATTGAAGGGCTTATAGGTTTTGTATCCCAAGATGATTTACTTATAGAAGAACTCACCGTATTCGAAAACCTCTATTTCAATGCAAAACTTTGCTTTGACAATTACTCGGAGTTTCAGATTATCCGTACTGTTTTAAAAATGCTCCGCACTCTGGGGCTGTACGAAATAAAAGATATGAAAGTAGGTAGTCCGCTCAACAAAAAAATAAGCGGCGGACAAAGAAAACGTCTTAATATTGCACTTGAACTTATTCGGGAACCCGCAGTTCTTTTCTTAGACGAACCTACATCAGGGCTTTCATCCAGCGACTCTGAAAATATAATGGACCTTCTCAAAGACTTATCTCTCAAAGGCAAACTTATTTTCGTGGTTATCCAC
>JALWKH010000059.1 GCA_026996635.1 Bacteroidales bacterium
CTTAAGTATTCGTTTACCATTGTTTTGCTGCACAACTTTTTTATTTATTTGGTAGATTATTTCAGCTTTTCGGCAATACCTTACGTATTGTACAGAACACTGATAAATTCAATTATTTCAGAGATTCTATTACTGGCTGTTTTATTCGGTCTAATTGAAAGGTTCAAGTAATTTTATTACTTTTGTAGTCCGAGAAAGAGAAATTTTATGGATACAAAAAGTATAATACCGGAGATAAATTCTGAAACAGGTAATTTGAATGTTGTAATAACTCATTTTCCGGGTGTCGAAATTGAGAAAATGACTCCGTATACTGTAAAAGATGCTTTGTACAGTGATATATTGAATTTGAATATTGTTGCAGAGGAATATAATCTTTTCAGGTCGGCATTGCAAGCTCATTCTTTAGTGCTGGATATTAGGGATTTGTTACAAGAAACTTTACAAAATGAAGAAGCAAGAAAGTATTTGGTTGAGGCATTGATGAAGATAGACGGCTTTGATGAAAAAGTAAAGGGTGAGTTATTGGCATTGTCTAATGAAGAATTGACAAAGGCTGTAATAGAAGGCTATCCTTATGATGCTATTGGTAATTTTGCCGTAACTCCTGCATACAATTTATTTTTTACAAGGGATATTACAATTGTTCACAACGATACGGTACTTATGCCGAAGATGGCTTCTAAGGTTAGGGGCAAAGAGTCTCTTATCTCAAAAACAGTATTTAAGTTTCATCCTGCTTTTACTGCTTTTCACGGTAAAATAGCCGATGCAAACGAAACAGGAGAAAATGATTTGAAGTTTGAAGGCGGTGATGTTCATATTTTCAGTAAGGATATTACATTGATAGGCAGGGGGCTGCGAACAAACGACGAAGGCATAGATTTTATAATCCGAAATACATCTAAAAATAAAAAGCATACATACATAATTCAAGACTTGCCCACCGATTTGGATTCTTTTATTCACCTGGATATGGTGTTTACAATGCTCTCGTCTGATGAGTGTATGGTTTATGAACCTGTGATTTTATCAGGTGAGTATGGTGTGACAGTGATAGAAGCTGAAGATGGTAAAGTGGTTAGCAAAACAAAAGCGGCGAGTTTGTTGGAAGCCCTTGAAAGCAAAGGGCATAAATTGAATCCTGTTTATTGCGGTGGTGGTGATGAATTATACTCTGCGAGGGAGCAATGGCACAGCGGTGCAAACTTTTTTGCCGTTGGTGACGGAAAAGTATTGGGTTACGAAAGGAATACCGCAACAATAAATGCTCTTGCACGTGCCGGGTATGAAGTGATAAAAGCGGAAGATATTGCCAATTATAAATTGGATAATATAGATAAGTATGTGATAACTTTCCCCGGAAACGAATTATCCCGTGGCGGTGGTGGTGCCAGATGTATGACTATGCCTGTGAATAGAGACAAATAGTAGGATTTATTTAACCGCCAAGTAAAGTTTTACTGTACCGAAAGTGAAGTTTTTTGTTTGGACTGAAGAAAAACCGGACTCATAGAGTTTTTGTTCCAAGTTAACATTTTTCACAAAGTCTTTTATCGAATTGTGCAGGTAAGTATATGCTTTGAGGTCTCCTGCAAATATTAATCCTACCAA
>JALWKH010000060.1 GCA_026996635.1 Bacteroidales bacterium
TAAAAAATTTTCGAACAATTGAATCCCCACATCGTGGCTGTTTTCAGGATGAAACTGCACTCCAAATATATTTTCTTTTTGGATACCCGAAGTAAAAAAGTTTTCATATTCAGTAACGGTAATTTCATCGGCTGCGTCATCCGGCAAAAAATAATAGGAATGTACAAAATAAAACTCGGACTTATCGGGAATATCTTTTAGCAACGGTGTTTCTCTTTTTACCACAACTTCATTCCAACCTACGTGAGGCACTTTAAAACGCAAAGTATCTTTTATCCGGAACCTTACCACATCGGCATCAAACCAACCTAATCCCTCGGCATCACCTTCTTCGCTATGCTTCGCCATAAGCTGCATACCTAAACATATTCCAAGCACATATTTTTTTCTCGTTAATACGGCCTCGTTCAAAGTTTCCAGTAAATTCCTATTCCTTAAATTTTCCATTGCTTTGGCAAAATGTCCTACTCCGGGCAAAATAAACTTATCTGCCCTATTCAAATCACCAGCTTGTGATGCTACAATAACATTTGCCCCCAACGACTCTACCCTTTTCTTTATCGAAAACAGGTTTCCCATTCCATAATCTACTATGGCAATATTTTGACTCATCCTTTTAAGACATTTTCTTTTATCAAATTTACTAATTTTTCAGCTTGCCTTTCGCGGGAATACTTCTCAATACCGCGGGATTTGCATTCAATATACCCTTTTTGTTTGAATTCCGCATAAAGCTCTTTCAACACCGATTTCAAATGTTCTTCATCTTTCACAATAATCCCACTGTTAGTTTCCCTAATAATATCTATTTGCGGGCGAATATTATATCCTTTGTCGTCTATGTTGTAATATTTTTCTTTGACTTCCAAAGCTTCAGGGTCATTTTCATACAAAAAGAGTATTTTTCGTTTAGCTGCCAGGTAAGTGTAAATTTTTGTTCCCGGATATAGATAATCATTAAATAACAATAACACATCTGTCCTTTTGAGTTCAACAAATAACTCTTGTTCAGAGAGACGAGGAATAAAATTTACTACTTGATTCAAAATTTCGTATCTATTTATTATAGCTTTAATTTTTTCTTCATTATTTATTCCGTAAAAATTTACTTTTATTTTTTCCCCTTCTTTAATCAAATCCTCGAGCATACCTATAAAGCGTTCTACCGGATGCCAAGGATAAATTGTTCCCACATAAGATATAGTCAAAACATCACTTTTGCTTTTTCGAACATTTACACCTTTAAACTCATTAAATCCATTAGGTATAATCTCTATTCGTGAAGGTACAATTTCCTGCAATTTAATCCTTAAATATTCTGAAACTGTTAAAATCATAGCAGCTTTTGAAGAAATATTTTTTTCTAAAAAATAATTAAATAACTTAATAAGTTTTTTTTGAACAACTTTGGGTTTAAAGAAATTGATAAATCTATCCTTCCCCACAAGGTATGGGGTGAGTGTGTAAACTGTGTGAAATTTCCCAACTGTGACGAGGAAGCGGTTTTATTAGAGCTATCGGAAGAGGTGATAAGGAAGATAAGGGAAAAGGAAAAGGTGAAGGAGACCGTTTAGTATTCTCTATCCTTACCCTCTACAATTTTTATATTT
>JALWKH010000061.1 GCA_026996635.1 Bacteroidales bacterium
TTCAAACACTTCGACGACTTTTTATAAAATATTTTGTGTGCTTGCCCGCTCCTGTCCTATGATTTCTTTATCCAACCACCTATGCTCACGGCTTTTGAAAATTATTAAACTATCCTCTTTTTCATTCATAATCTGACGGGCTTCGTAAATTAGCTTCTTTAGCCTTACTTCGGTGATTTCTCCCTCAAAAACAGAGTTTTGTATCCAATTGAGATAACGCCGCATAAGCTTCAACATCTTTGCGACACGTTTTTCTCCTACATCATAGACTGCAATTACATACATTACCACCAGGCTTTAAAGGGTTTATACTGTTCAATTCCTAAAAAGTCTTTTGCTAATTTGTAACACTCTAATTTCATTAAGGTACGGTAACGCACTTTCTTTTTTAGTGTTCGGTGTGTAATTGTTTCCTGTAAGCGCTGTTCAAAATGTTGTATGAACTTTTTTCTACCTGTCTGGTTTAAAACTACATTATTCAACCTGGAGTCAAAATCATTTTTTGTGATAATTTTTTTGTTTAAAAGCTTAAAAATCAACCTATCGACTATTATTGGTTTAAAAATTTCGGCCAGGTCTAATGCCAATGAATAACGCCGCTCACCTGGTTCGTGCAAAAAACTAATTGTCGGATCGATCTGGGTTTTACTTATAGCCCGCAACATCTCACTGTAACACATCATATTACCGAAGGATATCAAAGCATTTACTTCGTTATTGGGTGGACGGTAAACGCGTCCTTGCATTGAAAAATCATTGATTATCTGGTCAAAACCTTGATAATATAGCTTTCTTATGTTGCCTTCAATGCCCATTAATTGTTTAACAGTGCTTGCTGAGTCAACTGTTTGCCGCAGATTTTCTATCTGTTTGATAATTTCAGACAGGTTTTTGCCCCGATTATTGTAATATTTCAGGTTTTTAATCATGTTAAAACTTGCTCCATCCACAAATTTCTTTGCAATCTCCAGTCTTTTTGACTTTTTCAAATATGCTTTTGCCTGTGCGATTAACATTTTTCCGGACAAAAGCCCAGACCGTGGCACAAAAGACCCTGTGTAATTCTCATAATAATCGAAAAAATGAACAGGTATGCCCTGCTGTCCAAGGAAATTGAACAATGCGCTATTAGCGTCCAAAGCCCCAAAAACATACAGTTGCTCAATGCCTTCAATAGGTAAATAACGGGCTTCCCCTTGCTTGCCATCGCTGCTGGCAGGTACAAATCTCAGGGTATTATCCTTGCGCGACAGCCGTCCAGCATTAAACAAGTAATAGGTCTTTTTCATGTGTTTTGGTTTTCATTTACAAAACAAAACTCATAATAACTGCAAGCACGGCAATAAGACTTGCGTTTCAACTCTGGCGGCCTGGAAGAAGTAATTATTTGTTTGACTTGATTTTCCAGTTTTTTGATTAAATCTAAATCCGTATCAGGGTTAAAACTTATTTTCTTTCGCAGCCTGAGCCGTGGGTATTCCAGAATCCCGTATTTAACATTTAGCCCACGTTTCCACAATGCAGCCATGTAATATTTAATTTGCCAGATATGTGCTTTTTCGATTTTATCAGACTTTTTGACTTCATGAACAATGCCTCTAACCG
>JALWKH010000062.1 GCA_026996635.1 Bacteroidales bacterium
GTTGGCATACCACCTTATAGATTCATTAAAAAAAGAAAACCCGAACATAAAAATTGTTTTAATGGGTGACTTGAATGACGACCCGATAAGCAAAAGTCTGAAAAAATATCTGCACTCAAAAGGGAAAAAATCCAAAGTAGGTTCCGGAGATGTTTATAATCCGTTTGAAAAATTATATAAAGAAGGCATAGGCAGCCTTGCTTACCGTGACAACTGGAACTTGTTTGACAACATGGTTGTTACACCTAATTTGCTGATGAAAGATAAAAGCGATTTGAACGGTTGGAAGTTTTTCAAGGCAAAAGTTTTCAACAAAGAGTTTTTAAAACAAAAAGACGGGAAATTTGCAGGATACCCGTATAGGACATTTGTTGGAGACAATTTTATGGGCGGATACAGTGACCATTTCCCTGTGTACATAGTGCTAATAAGAAAAATCAAATAATTATGAATAAATCAAAAGTTTATTTAAAATCTGTTATAGAATTGTCCGTTTTTTTCTTAATAGTTGATGCAGTTTTATTTTATATAACAAAGGGGGCAGAGTTTTTTGCATTAACAAAAAATGTCGGAATGTATATCGGAGTTTCGTTAATTATGACAATAATGTTGCTTTTCTCCGTATCTTGGCAGTACAAAAAAATATTGCTTATGGACGATGAAGAGCTTAAGCTATATAAAAATCCCCCCTGGAAAAGGTTAATTTTGACTTCAATTTTAATGGGACTGGCGCTTTCCACATTTTTTGTATATCTCGTATTAGGAGAAGAATTCAGGTCTGTAACTTGGGTATTGATACTTTGGGTATTGTTTACATTATTTTATCTTGTTCTCAAATCTTATGTTTTCAGGTTTTACAAGTTAATGACTAAGTCGGCTTAATTCAATATGTTAGAATTCTTTTATAATACAGGGAGATACATTTGGTTTCTGGGCAAAGTATTCAGCAAGCCGGAAAAATGGCGTATATACATTCGTCAACTTTTTTTGGAGCTTGAAAAACTTGGTATTAATTCTTTGGGGATTGTAGTAATTATTTCAATCTTTTCAGGCGGTGTAATTGCACTTCAAACAGCTTACAATATTACAAATCCTCTCATCCCGACTTACATGGTAGGCTTAACTACCAGAGACAGTATTATACTCGAATTTTCATCAACTATGCTTTGCTTGATTCTTGCCGGCAAGGTAGGTTCAAATATAGCTTCGGAAATTGGCACGATGAAAGTTACCGAGCAGATTGAAGCCCTTGAAATTATGGGTATAAATTCCGCTGCATTTCTTGTTTTACCGAAAATTGTAGCTTTTGTTTTTATTGTTCCGATTTTAGTGGTATTAAGTATGTTTTTCGGTATTTCAGGCGGTTATTTTGTCGTATCCGTAGCCTCACATATAGTAAACAGTGAAAATTTTATATATGGAGTTCATTATGCTTTCCAACCGTTTTATGTTACATATTCACTCATTAAATCATCTATTTTCGCATTTTTAATTGTTTCAATTTCTGCATATTACGGTTATTTTACCACAGGCGGTGCACTTGAAGTCGGACGTTCCAGCACCAAGGCCGTGGTATATTCCAGTATTGCCATT
>JALWKH010000063.1 GCA_026996635.1 Bacteroidales bacterium
AGCGGGCGGAAGCATCATTTTGACCGAGATTTTTGGTTCTTTGTATCGAATGACAAAGAACAATATAAAAGCAAAGGCTAAAGCCTGCTTAACTAACAACTAACTACTAATAATTCACAACTATATTAAATGACGGGGCTATTCATAATATGGTATTTTTGTAAATTATAAACAGGCTGAAGCCCGTTTAATTACCTGCTTCCTCCTTTTTCTTGTCCCGAAATGTGTAGAGATTCTGAAACGAGTTCAGAATGACATCTTCTGAATGACGTTTTCGGAATGGCTTTGTTAGGAATCACATTATTGTTTAGTGCTAAAAAACGATTAATGCTTTTCATTAACATTTGACAAATAAAACGGCTATTCATTCACAAAGTACTTTTTCACGATAAAACGAGGCGGGTATTTGGAAGCCAAAAAACCTATTATCAAAACGGTAACGAATACCAGCAATAAATCCGTGTAAACAACTTTGACAGGATAAAAATCAACGATAAAATTGCCTTTACCGTCGGAAGAATAAAGTTTTATGAGTCCGTATTTTTGTTGCATCCACACCAGAACTAATCCGAGAGCAACACCTGAAACTGCACCTATTATGGCTATTGTCATCCCTTCCGTAAGGAAGATTTTTTTTATTCTTTCAGTACTCATTCCCAGGCTGAGGAGAGTTTTTATGTCTTCTTTTTTCTCAATTATAAGCATTGATAATGATCCGATAAGGGTAAAAGATGCAAGTATGATAATTAGTGTAAGGATAAGGTATGTAATCATTTTTTCCGATTTTAGGATTTTGTAAATGAACTTATGTTGTTGAAGTCTGTCAAGCACTTTTACATCGGGCAATATAGACTTTAAATCCTTAATTACCTGCTTAATGTTTGCATCATTTTCGGTGTAGATTTCCAAATCGCTGACAACATTGCTGTATTGCAGCAGTTCACAAGCAAATTTGTACGGTACAATTATATAATCGTCTATTTCTGGTTCTATAGAGAAAATACCTGCGGCATATATCGGCTTTCTTACAAATGCTTTTTCGGGGTTAAGGGTGACTTTTTTAGTTCTTTTGGGAGCATAAATAACCATAGGGGTTATGTAGTTTGTGCTTATGTTTAACGTGTTGGCCACAGCTTGTCCCACCAGGGCAACAGGCATATTGTTTTTGTATATGGTGTATTCACCGGTGATTAGCATAGTGTCTAACCGTGATGTAATCAGGTAAGCCGGAGTTATCCCTTTTATTTTTGCGGGGTGGTACGATTTACCGAATTTAACAAGTACATTTTCTTCAAGTGCGGGTATTACCGCTTTTACTCCTTTTATGTTTTTTATTTTGATCAGTAATGTAGAATCTACGGGAAATGTTTTACCTTTTTGCGGCAGTACTTTTAAGTCGGAGTCAAATGTATTGTAACGGGATATTATCAAATCTTCAAGACCGTTGAAAATGGAGAGTATGATAACGAGTGCGGCAGTCCCTATTGTTATGCCTACTATGCTGATAAGCGAAATAAGGTTTATTACATTGGTTGACTTTTTGGAAAAAAGGTAATGTTTGGCTATAAAAAATTCTAATTTCACGGATACTG
>JALWKH010000064.1 GCA_026996635.1 Bacteroidales bacterium
TTGTAAAGGTTTTGGATGAGTTTTAGTGTTTCTGTGATCACATCTTCTTTTCGGGATATTTCTTCTTATCTTGATGATTCAAGTGAGGGAGCAGCGTAAGGAGCTCTTTGGCTATGTCTTCTTTAGGCCAGTGCGGAGGCTTTTTCATATCCGGTAAAAGGAACGAGTATAGTTGCCAGTGACGGATTTTTGTAAAATTCGTTTAAAGCTTTTTCTTTATCGATTTTCAAGTCTTTTATGAGGTTTGCCGCTAAGGTTTTGTTTGCTGATATTAACAATTCCAAAGACTCCAACAAATAATGTCCGATTGCCGGTAAGTATGCATTAAGTTCAAGGTTTGTCATTGAAGCGAGGGAGGTAATAAGGGCATCGTTAGCAAAAACTTTTTCTGCAACGGAAATTACATATTCGTTAATTACAGGGTTTATCTTACCCGGCATAATGGAACTGCCTGTTTGCCGTGGCGGAAGCATCAAGGCTTCTTTGGTAATATCTGCAGCAAGAAGACGGATGTCGTCTGCAATTTTTTTCAGATTAACGGCGTGTGCTTTTAATATGGCATGTATTTCTACTAAACTGTCCAAGTTTGATGTAGTATCTTGCAGGTTGTTGCTTTTGGCAAGTGGCAGCCCGGTTTCTTTTCTTAAAATTTCCGGTGCCGTCATTATTATAAAAGTTGGAACGGTTATGCCTGTTCCTATTGCACTGCCTCCCAGGTTTATTTCTTTAATACGCTCCCATGCTTTGGAAACTCTCCACCAGTCGCGTGAAAGAGCATCGCTGTATGTGGAAAAAAGTTTTCCGTAAGTTGTAGGTACTGCTGCTTGCAATTGTGTGTATCCTATTCTCAAAATACCTGCAAATTCTTTTTCTTTATGTTCAGTTTCTTTTCGTGTGTAGTTGATTTGTTTTTCAAGTTTTGCCAACAATTTCATTATTGCAATTCGTAAAGCTGTGGGAACAGTGTCGTTTGTAGATTGATAAATGTTGGCTTGTTCTACCGGATGTATAATAGAGTATTCTCCGTGATTATGACCTGATATTTCCAAAGCACGGTTTGCAATTATTTCATTGATATTCATATTGATGCTTGTTCCTGCACCACCTTGAATTGCGGGTATGATAAAGTGTTCGAACCATTTACCTTCCGCTACTTCTTCTGCAGCTTGTATAAATGCTTTTAATTTATCCGGTGGAATAATTTTAAGGCCGAACTTGCTAATGTCTCCGTATTTTTGTTTTGCCGTTTCAATAAACTCACGGTAAGTCAGATATACGGCTTTCTTCACCGTTCCCATTGCTTTGTACCACTCAATATTAAAAAGTGTTTGGTTCGGGAAGTTGTTTTTTGCCCTTAGGGAGTGAATGCCGTATAAAGCATCTTGCGGGATTTTAAGTTCTCCGATAAAATCTTTTTCAATTCTAAAGCGCATATCCTTACCTTTTCATTGGCAAGGATAAATTGAAAAAAATGGATATTTAATGATTTTTGTCAGTTAGTATTATTATCGTACTATAATTTTGCTGAGCCCCGAAGCTGATTTTGTTAATTTGGGTGGTTTGCCGAAAATTATAATCTCACTTTCTCCGCTAGCCATTGCATTAACTTCTTTAATGGGGCGTACATAAGCATCACTGGTTCCGCTTACACTTACTTTTATTGAGTTTACTTTTATTCCTTCCATTTTCAGATCGCTCGCACCATCAACATTAACCAGAGCTTTATCAACTTGATTCCCGTTGATATTTAAATCTGAAGCACCTGTTATATTGATTTTTAATGTTTTGGCTTGTCTTAAGTTTATGATTGTAGTATTGGATGCTCCTGAAACGGATAATGCTATTTGGTTAGCGATGATATCAGGAATTTTCAAAGAGCTTGCACCGCTAACATTGATTGTGAGATTTTTTACCTGCAATGGAGACAAACTGTAAAAGTATGCTGTTTTTGAGAGGATTAAATTAGTCAGATACGGAGAAAAAATGTTTATAACAGGATAATTTATTTTATCGATATCTGCTTTTGAATTCCATTTTATTTTCAGTGTTCCGTCAGATGTTGTTTTTATGGTGAGAAACTTAATAATGTTTTTATATCCGGAGATTTTAACAGTAGTTTGATTTTTCTTTGACATTTTAAAAATTACTTTTACCGGAGCTTCAATGAAAAATTTTCCGGTAGCAGGCTTAATTATTGATTGTTTTACTTTTTCTCCGGATGGTTTTAATTTGTATTGGCTAAAACTTATTGTTGGCAGAAAGATTAAAAAAAATAGATACTTTATTTTCATTGTTTTTTAATTAAATATTTCCTACAAAGATAAAAAAAATGAATAAATTGATAAAATGGTATGTATGAATTTTTTTTGTTAGGTTAGTTGAAGTATCTTTGTAACATAATTTTAAAAGCCATGAAAAAGTTATTTTTAGTTATTGCAATTTTATATAATGCTGTTTATTTATATGCACAAGATAAACAGGGCAATACGGTAAATGCTGAAATTTATGCCGATGCTCCTTACAGAATGAAAATTGCTGATGATAACGGAAACCTGAATCCTATTCCCATTCATATTTTTGCTCATGATGCTGATGGTACAGGTGCAAATATTGAACTAATGAGCATTGATATCTACATTAAGAACGCTACAGATACAAATTACTCTTACTTGGTAACTTTTGATAATTATGATATTACCCAATTTAAAAGTTTGCTTATTCATAAATCTCCGCAAAATGATGATTTAAGTGTGCAAGATTTTGAAAGCAGTGATTATCAACCTTCTTCGGAACATACTATAGTTTTCAAGGAAACACATGATTGGTTGGATGGCGAAGATTATGTAGAGATAAAAAGGAAATTCTGGTATTTTACAATTTTGTTGCCACCTGATAAAATTGCAGGATTTGACAGCATTATAGATATTAAGGTGTATTTTAATATAGATTGGTCTGTAGATGATGAAACTAACTTGCGAGTTTTTAGATATGCCAATGATGTACCAAAGCTTAAAGATTGGTACAGAGGGGATACACATTATCACACTATTTTCACTCAAAATATTGCAGAAACCGGAGAAGCATTGGAAGCTACCGGATATTTCGGCAGGATAACAGGATTGGATTGGCAGTTTACAAGTGATCATTCTTGTGATTTTGATAATTACGGAATCGGAATGCAAGAAAATTGGAATGAGTTGGGGAGTCAAATTGAACAATTAAATACATTAGATACAAATTATGTTATGATACGAGGTATTGAGATGTCCATAAACAACAATGGTGGTTACGTTGTTCATGCGCTTACATATCCTTCTGCAGACGATCCTTTTTCCATGCCGTATTTGGGGGATGGGGGAGGAGACAGCCACGAAACAGGTGTAAATACCGATATGCTTTTGGATTCCGTTATGAAGTATCATGGAATGGTATTCGCTGCACACCCTTTTGCCGAATATGATAAATTACCTGATGTGATAAACGGCAGTGTTTGGAATATTGCCGACCCGGACTTTCTTGAAAATGGTTCTGAGGCACCGAGTAACGGAAATATTATTTGTAATGACTTGTCTTTGCCTTCCGATGTCTTTTCTGATGAAGCCGATAAGTTTTTTAAGGACGGATTATACGGTTTTCAAATATGGAACTTGTACAATTCGTTGACTACAAAGGATAACGATGCCTTTTCAGACCCTTATGATGCTACACATTCCGGTGATTTTTCTGCTGTGTCGGAATTATCTCTTAACGATCCTTATCATCATTTATACAGACTTAATCAAAATTTTGATGTTGTTAAATATTTATGGAAAAAAGCATTATTAGAAAAAAACGCAAATCCGGATTTACAAAACTGGAAAACTTATATTATTGCGGGTAGCGATGCCCACGGTTCTTTCAACTATTCCACAACGGATATGTATTATGCTTTTTACGGTACCATAGAAGATAATGCCATAGGCAGGTTGAGTACTTTGGTATATTTACCTGACGGGAAAGGTGAGGATGGTACTAACATATTGAAAGCCTTAAAAATGGGACATGCTGTATTGTCTGACGGTCCTATTATTGCTTACCTGATAAAATCACCTTTCGGAACTTATACTTGTGGCGACGATATTTTTATTGATTATAATAAACTGCAAGATTATACTCTTGAATTGTTTACAGTTACCGAACCCGAATATGGAAGCAAGCAAAACATAACCCTTGTCTTAGGTACGGAAAACGGGGAATATTCCTATCCTGTAACAAATCCGGCTGATACGGTTGAATATAATTTGTATGAATTGTTGAACAGCATATTTTTAGGTAATATACCATTAAACGAATATTTCTATTTGCGTTTTGAACTGGAAACATATAAAGATTACGGGGATAAGGCTTTTATCTACAAAAAGCAAGACGAAAACTTTTATTCTTTTACAAATCCTGTGTGGATGAATATTACTGAAATGACGACTGTTAATGAAACTAATTCAAACAATAAGTTTAAAGTTTATTGTGGTGCAGGTTTTGTGAAAATAGAATTGCCTGAAGGCTATAAATTCGTTACTATGTATGATGTTGCAGGTAAGCCGGTTAATGCCGCAGTTAATGTATATAACGGTCAAGTACAAATGCAAACATCTAATCTTCCGAAAGGAATGTATTTTGCAAAATTTGTAAATGACCTGAGTGGAGATGTTTCAGTGGAAAAAGTTATGGTGAGGTAAAATATGTTCTTTGTCGTTCGACACAAAGAACCAGAAATCTGGGTCAAAATGATGCTCCCGCTTTCTCTGTCAAAACATGGCGACTACAGGAAAAGCGGTAAGCAAAAAAACGTTGTTTTCAGCCTTCAATATTTTGCCTAGCCCTACCATTTGTTGTAGGGTATTTTTTAGCCCCGCCTTAAAAGACGGGTCTATTCAAGTTAATAAGGTAAATGAACATAAAAAACAGACTAAAGTCTGTTTGACTGAACGGGCTTCAGCCCTTTTATAATTTACCATATTATTGATTAGCCCCACCTTTCAAGGTGGGGAAATAAAATGAATAAAATCTCATTGGCTTTAGCCTTAGTCATCCTTTTCTTGGGCTAAAGCCCCGTACTTTGTGGTACATCACCACACACCGCCTTAAAAGGCGGTGCTATTCACATCGGTTTATTTTTTTCGGTGGGCAATGAATAACTTTTACGCTACCGCATCCCCGCCATTTTGACCTGTCTCAACGCACTACCGCAATTGCTATTAAGCGGTAAATCAATCAACTAACCACTAACCATTAACAACTAACAATTAGCAAATTAATTCATTAGCAAATTAACAACTGCCTTTAATGTAGAGCTTTAGCCACTGAAATATTATTCTGATTCTTAAATTGACTTCATCTATATAATTTTTTTCTAATTTGTCCGTTATTAACGGTTACCCGTAAAAGATTATTAACTTTGCAATTCCGGTAAAATACCGTTTATGAAAAGATTATTGTTTGTTATATTTTTGATGGTTTCGGTTTTACATTCTTATTCTCAAAGTGATCGCACAAAAAAAGCGGATGCCACTTTTGAGAGAGGAGAGTATTTTAAAGCATTGCAGCAATACCAAAAAATTTATGAAAAAGGTAAGTTGGATAAAGAAACAAAAGCTTATGTAACTTTCCAAATAGCAGAATGTTACCGCCACATAGGAAATTTTAAGAAAGCCGAAATGAAATACAAAGCGGCAATTTCTAAGAAATACCAAAATCCACTCGTGTTTTTGTATTACGGACAAATGTTGAGGGCTAATGCTAAGTACGATTTGGCAATAGAACAATTCAAAAAGTACTTGGAACTGGTGCCGGACGATAAGGAAGCACAAATTGCACTTAAGGCATCGCAACTATCGAAAGAGTGGATGATGCATCCAACACGTTATGAAATAAAAAACATTCGTGATATAAACACTAAAGAAAGTGAGTTTGCACCTGCTTTGGCGGATGCTTCGGAGCGGACATTGTATTTTACTACAACCGCCAAAATCAATGCATATACCCAGATAAATAAAATAACAGGTAAATATTACACTTCCATAATGGAAACTTACCTTACAAAAAAAGGAGATTGGACAGAACCGAAACCGTTGAACGATACCATAAATTCTCCTTATGATGACGGTGTTTGTACTTTTACCGATAATTACAACACAATGTATTTTACTCGATGTAATGTAGTGGCGGGACAAAAATTGGGTTGTAGCATTTATAAGGCAACAAGGCCTGCAGACGGAGACTGGGAAAAGACGGAGTATGTGCCAATCCTTGCCGACAGCATAAGCATTGGTCACCCTTCGATAAGTATGGATGGGCTTACATTATACTTTTCTGCAGAAATTCCGGGTAAAGGTTACGGCGGAAAGGATATTTGGAAAGTGGAAAGGAAATCAAAAGGAGATTCGTGGGGCGAACCTGTAAACTTAGGTCCCGAAATTAATACCGAAGGCAACGAAGTCTTCCCTTATATTCGTGATAACGGGTATTTGTACTTTGCGTCTGATTTTCATCCGGGACTTGGCGGACTCGATATTTTCAGGGCAAGGTATGACAAGACATATAAAAAATGGATAGTGGAAAATATGAAGTTCCCAATAAATTCTCCTGCTGACGATTTCGGTATCACATTCAAAAAAGGTAAAGAAGAAGGTTTTTTTACATCAAACAGGAAGAAAACGGAAATTTATCACGATGGAGAGTTGGTAGAAACGATAAGAAGTCGGGGAGGGGATGATATATATTCTTTTGTATTGCCACCGCTTGAATTTAAGTTGATAGGCAGAGCTTTTGACAACGAAACGGGAGAGCCGCTGAAAGATGTTAAGATTAAGATTTATGGCAGCGACGGAACGGAAGTTACCCTGAAAACAGGTGCAAACGGTATATACAAGTATAAACTTAAACCGGGAGTGGATTATATTTATGTGATTAGCAAGAAAGGGTATTTGGTTAATAAGGGCAAGGTTAGTACCGTAAACATTGAGTATAACAAGACTTTCACCGACTCGGTGTATATGGCTGAAATAAATAAGCCGGTAGAAATACCGAACATTTATTATGATTTCGGTAAGTGGACATTGAAAGAAGAGTCAAAGAAGGAACTTGACAAATTGGTTGACTTGTTGAAAGCAAATCCGAATATTGTTATTGAGCTGTCGTCGCATACTGATATGGTAGGGGATGAAATCAGCAATCAAATCTTATCGCAAAAACGTGCCCAGTCCGTTGTTGATTATCTTATATCCAAGGGCATAGATCCGAAAAGGCTTATTGCAAAGGGATACGGAGAAAGCCAACCGAAAACAATTACCGAAAAGCTTGCAAAAAAATACCCGCAATTTAAGGTGGGGACTGTTTTGTCAGAAGAATTTATAAATT
>JALWKH010000065.1 GCA_026996635.1 Bacteroidales bacterium
AACAAAAAATTATTAAGAGCTTTACTCTCACTACACAAGATAAACATCATAACAAAGAATCGCACTATGCCTTCTTTCTGCTTTTAAAAAAAAAAAAAAATAATTAAAAAAAACTTGAAAATAAATTTGGATTTTAACACAGTATCTTGATAACGGTTTAGTATTAATAATTACTCCGTATTATTCATGCAATTACTTTGTGCATATACGAGATATCTAACTATGTAGACATACAGGTGTATTTCAGGTAGTTAGCAACTAAGCAGATTTGCGGTGAATAATGTGAGTTATATTAAATTAAGACCGTTGCAAGGGAAAAACTCGAAAAAAGGCCAAAAAAAATCAACTTAACCATTTGTTTATCAATGATTAAAGTGTTATATTTACAGTATGAAAATACAACATAGACCTAGCTTTGCAGAAACAATTTGTGATTTACGAATAAGAAAAGTAAAAAAGACTTTTTTTGAACAAATTAATAGATTGATAAATTGGGATGATATATCAGCTATCATAGAAAAAGATTATTCGAAGGGTAAAAGTGCTACGGGCAAGCCTTCTTATGATGGACTACTTTTATTTAAAATGTGTCTATTACAATACTGGTATGGGTTAAGCGATTATGAAGTTGAAGACAGAGTTAACGACAGTTTATCATTTAGCTATTTTTGTGGGATTGGAATTGACCAGGTCGCACCTGACCATAGCACCCTAAGTAGATTTAGAACAGCCTTAACAAAGGCTAATACCTTCGAAAAATTGTTTGCAAACATTAATAAGCAGTTGGATGAAAAAGGGATAATAGTAAAAACTGGAGCACTTATAGATGCTAGTGTTGTTGATACTCCATTAAGACCAAAGGGAAAGACTAAACATAAAATTACAGAAGACCGTTCAGAAGAAGAAGTTTCGGTAGAAAAGGATTATGCCCCAAGTGTAGATAAAGATGGAACTTGGTTAAAAAAAAGAGGGAAATTTCATTTTGGATATAAAAAACATTACGTCACAGATGATGAAGGGCTTGTGATAGGAGTGCATACAACTACGGCAAGTAAAAATGAGATTTCAAATTTGGAAGAAGTGTTAGACTCTGTAAATATAGAACTTCCCGAAGATATTCCATTAAAGGCAGATAAAGGTTATCAGTCAGAGAAGAACAATGAATTATTAAAAAAGAAAAAGTTTAAAAACCATATTTTAAAGAAAGCAAAAAAGAATAAACAATTAACAAAATGGGAAAAAAGATTTAATAAACTAGTTGGTAAAACAAGATTTAAAGTAGAAAGAACATTTGGAAGCATAAAACGTTGGTTTGGAGGTGGGATTGCAAGATATCGAGGTATGGAAAAAATGCATACACAAAATATAATGGAAGCTGTTTGTTATAATTTATACAGGTCCCCTGGGATAATTGCGTCTAATTCACAAGAATAAAGGAAAAATAAGGGAAAATAGAGATGTAAAAAGGTAAATTATGAACTAAATTCGATAAAAAAGTGAAAATTTTGAAAAATTAGGCTGAAAAAGGCTAGGTATACGAAACAGATAAGTTTTGCAACGGTCTTAAGTTTTGCAACGGTCTTTAAT
>JALWKH010000066.1 GCA_026996635.1 Bacteroidales bacterium
TTTCCGGATGACGGCTTTCTGTTTTTTTATTTCTGTTTGGTCTTACTTGTTAACTTTCACTTTGTAAGGTCCAATCATCTTTGAAGGATCTACCCATTCGTCGAATTGTTCTTCGGTGAGTAGTCCGAGTTCAACAGCAGCTTGCTTCAAAGTTTTGTTTTCGGCATAAGCTTTTTTGGCAATTTTAGCTGCATTTTCGTAACCGATATGTGTGTTGAGTGCTGTTACAAGCATCAAAGAATTATCAAGGTGTTTCTTAATGTTTTCTTTGTTCGGTTTGATGCCCACTACAGCCTTTTCGGTGAATGAAACGCAAGCGTCACCAAGCAATCTTGCAGATTCAAGCACATTCCTTGCAATAAGCGGTTTGAACACATTAAGTTGGAAATGACCTTGCATACCGCCAGTTGTTACAGCTACATCATTACCGATAACTTGTGCTGCAACCATTGTAATGGCTTCGTTTTGTGTCGGGTTTACTTTCCCCGGCATAATTGATGAACCCGGTTCGTTTGCAGGAAGGATGATTTCTCCGATACCGCAACGTGGACCTGAAGCCAAAAGCCTGATATCGTTTGCAATTTTCATTATTGAAACAGCAAGTTTCTTCAATGCACCGGATACACCGACCATTGCATCATGGGCAGCAAGAGATTCGAATTTATTCGGAGCGGTTTTGAATGGCAATCCTGTAAAGTCGCTGATTTTTTTAGCTACAAGTTCTGCATAGCCTTCAGGAGTATTCAGTCCCGTACCTACTGCAGTACCGCCGAGTGCCAGTTCTGACAAGTGGTCGAGTGAGTCTTCCAATGTTTTGAGACCGTGGTCAAGTTGTGCTACATAAGCACTGAATTCTTGTCCGAGTGTAAGCGGAGTAGCATCCATCAAGTGGGTACGTCCTGTTTTTATTATGTCTTTGAATTCTTCGGCTTTTTGTGCAAGTGCATCACGCAATTTCTTAATGCCCGGAATGGTTACTTCCACAAGCATTTTGTAAGTTGCAATATGCATTGCTGTTGGGAAGGTGTCGTTTGATGATTGTGATTTGTTTACATCATCATTCGGGTGCAATATTTTTTTTGAATCGGTAAGTTTACCGCCTTTAATTACATGCCCACGGTTTGCAATAACTTCGTTTACATTCATGTTTGATTGTGTTCCGGACCCAGTTTGCCAGATTACAAGCGGAAAATGTTCATCGAGTTTGCCTTCTATTATTTCGTCGGCAACTTGAGAGATAAGTTCCATTTTTTCTTTTGGCAATACGCCGAGTTCATAATTTGCGTGAGCAGCAGCTTTTTTCAAATATCCGAAAGCTTTTATGATTTCTTTTGGCATAGAAGCAGGTTCGCCGATTTTGAAATTGTCTTTTGACCTTTGAGTTTGGGCACCCCAATATTTATCGGCAGGCACCTTTACTTCACCCATTGTGTCGTGTTCAATTCTGTATTCCATAGCAAAATGATTTTTTATTGTTTCAAATGCAAATATAAGAATGTGAGAATAAAAAAAAGTGTTGTTTAACAGTTTTTGAAAAAAGTTGAATAAAAATTTAGTTATTTTTGTGTCAAATCAAAACAAAAAA
>JALWKH010000067.1 GCA_026996635.1 Bacteroidales bacterium
TCACAAGCAAGGTTTAAAGTTTTGCAGAAAGACAAGTTTGTTTCGTTTTCGCCCGAACCTTTTGTTTTTATAGAGCCGGACGGAACAATATCAACCTACCCGATGAAAGGAACTGCCAATGCGTCAGTACCCGGATCCAAAGAAAAGTTGGAAAGAAATGAAAAGGAAATTTCGGAACATTACACCATTGTAGATCTGCTTCGGAATGATTTGGCATTGGTGGCAAAAGATGTAGAGGTGGAGAAGTTCAGGTATTTTGAATTGATAAAAACCGTTAGAGGTGATTTGTGGCAAACCAGTTCCAAGATAAGCGGCAAGTTAAAACCTGAATTTAGGAATTCTTACGGGTCGGTGTTGGAAAAAATGTTGCCAGCCGGTTCGGTGTCGGGTGCCCCAAAGCAACGGACTGTTGAAATAATAAACGAAGTTGAGGAAAACAGTCGCGGATTTTATACCGGTGTGGCAGGTTATTACGATGGGAAAAGGTTTGTTTCAGCCGTCCTTATAAGATTTGTGGAGAAAGACGGCAATAACTTTTATTACCGCAGTGGTGGCGGTATAGTTTCGTTAAGCGATTGCAAAGCGGAATATGACGAATTTGTGAAAAAGATTTACTTACCGTGTAAACTGTAGTTATTCAAGCCCTTTGGCAATATGAATCAGCTTGGGTTCGTCTTTTATTTTTATTCTTTTACCTTTGGTTTCAATAATGCCTTCATTTTTGAGTTCGGTCAGTGACCTGATAAATGATTCGGTAGCTGTTCCCACTATTTCCGACATATCTTCCCGTGTGAGAGAAATACCTAGGTAGCCGTTTTCATCCGTACCGAAATCTTTCTTTAAATTTAAAATCAATTCGGCAGTACGTTCCCTAACAGATTTTTGAGCCAGATTTGCAATATAACTGTTTGCTTCTCCCAATTCTTCACAGGCAAGTTTCATCATACTTATGGAGAATTTGGGATTTGTGTAAATCAAGTCGAAAAGCACATCGGATGAAATTTGGCAAACAATGGCATCTTCAAGAACTTCTGCAGTAGTGCAGGCAGATTCTTTGGATAAAACAGACCTATATCCGAAAATATCTCCTTTTTTGGCAAGTTTAATTATTTGTTTTCGTCCTTTGGGACCGATTTTATAAATTTTGATTATTCCTTGTTCTATGCAATAAAATCCGTGAAGGAAATTTCCTTGATTATAAATTATTTCTCCTTTTTTGTACAAGTGGCAAGATTTATTTATTGAGACATTGTCCAATTCTTCAAGAGTAAGGTTCGAAAAAACATTACTCAATCTTGCTTTACAATTTTGGCAATATGTGTTACCTACTTTTTTCATAAAATATGTAGGATGTTAGATTTACAGTGCAAATAAAATAAAAAAATCAAATGAATGCGGATTTATGCTTATTAATGTTTCATAAGAATAAATTTTTGTAATGATTTTTTCTTATGCTTGGAGTATTATTTTTAATCCATTAATAAGTTTTTCTCCTTCTTCGGTAAGATTTGTTTTTTGATTTTGTAAATCCCATTTTTTCACTATAAAGCGTAAAGATCCTACTACAATAAGAGCTAAAG
>JALWKH010000068.1 GCA_026996635.1 Bacteroidales bacterium
ACCTTCGACAGCAAAATGCGGGGTTCTTTCTTTATACCGTATTCCCTGAGTGCACTGCAAGCATCGTGATATGTAACTTTATACGGAAATTCCGCATTAAAGTCCGTAAAGCCGAGTTTGTTTACCAGAAAGTCTGTTATTTCAAACATATTTTTTCTCAGCCGTTCCACTTCTTTTTGTTCGGGAGCGTTTTTGTCAAATATTTTCGGGTAATAATTTTTGATAAATCCGGTGCAAGAAGCTCCGGGGCTTACTATAGGCCTGTCTTCGGGGAAGTCGCCGAAAAATTTAACGGCAAGGTGGCGTGTTTCATCCCAGTGCCCGCTGTTGAACGAAACTTGACCGCAGCAGGTTTGGTTCGGGTTGTAGTTTACCGTTACGCCTGCTTTTTCGAGAAGTTTTATGGTGTTGTAGGCTGTTTGCGGATAGAGTTGGTCTATAAAACAAGGAATGAATAAATCTACTACCATTGCAAAAGGTTTTTTAATTGGCTTAACCTTAAAAACTTGTAGGTGTCGGTTTCGTCGAAATATATTTTTTTGGAGAAAATAAACTTTTTGGCTTTGACATAACCTTTTACGCGTATATTGGTTTTTCTAGCCGCAAGTGTTTTTAAAGCTTTCAGGTAGTTGTTTTTCAGCGACTTGAATTCAAGTTTGAATGTCATAGGATAGACTTCGTTTGATTCTTTGAGCACTTTCAGGTTCTTGTAGTTTTTTACCTTTCCCAAATAAATGTTGTCTGCATAAATATCTGCATAAACTTTTTCTACCGTAAAGGAAAAATTATTTGGGTTTTCAATGGCTACACCTATGTTGAAGTCTATACCGTCTTTGTTTATTTTGGTTACCGAAACATCTTTGAGCCCGGTAACTTCTACTTCCTGAAAAGTGCAAGACGAAAGCAGCACTCCCGCTATGAGTGCTGCCAGGGTTATTTTAAAAAATGTGAAAATTTTCGGGTTCATTATTCTTTTTCCAATTCGGCTTGAAGTTCGTCGGTCAATTCAAGGTTGTGATAAACATTTTGCACATCATCATTGTCTTCGAAATCTTCGATAAGCTGAAGCACTTTCTTTGCTTGTTCTACAGGTAGAGTTTTTGTATCTTTGGGAATGAATTGAAGACTTGCACTTTCAATTTCGATACCCATACTTTCCAGTTTCTTTTGCATATTGCCGAAGTCTTCTTTTGCTGCGTAAATTACGAGTTTGTCGTCTTCTTCTTGAATGTCTTCGGCACCTGCATCAATTATTTCAAGTTCAAATTCTTCAAGGTCGATACCGTCTTTTTTAACTTCAAAAACACTTTTGCGGTCGAACATAAAAATCACCGAACCTGATGTTCCCAAACTTCCGCCGCGCTTTGTAAATATAGCCCTGATTGCTCCAACCGTGCGGTTCTTGTTGTCGCTGAGGCATTCTACAATGATTGGAACACCGTGAGGTCCGTATCCTTCAAAAATCATTTCTTGAAGGTCGGTGTTGTCTTTATCCGCTTTATTTATAGCCCTTTGTATGTTGTCTTTGGGCATATTGGCAGCCTTAGCGTTTTGAATGGCAATTCTCAGACGCGGGTTG
>JALWKH010000069.1 GCA_026996635.1 Bacteroidales bacterium
TATTGAAGATGGGTTTGCGCTTGTTTTGTTATGCAATGATAAATTTTTATCAATAAAAAACATTTTTGTTGAATCGCCATCCACCTTTACTTTCATAACTCCATTATAATATCCTGATATTCTTATATAACCCAAAGAGATTTTTTCTTGTAAATTATTTAAATCAACAACTCCTTGTAGGGGAGGTAAAATTGTTCCTATAGAATTATCAACTTTAAAATCAACCTCTTTTATAGTTCTACAACTAACAAATAATATCAAAGTTAAGATTAAAACAAAATTAGTAATTTTTCTTACCATATGCATTTAAGTTTAACAACGACCAACAATAAACTAAAAACACAACACATTGGGTTACTTCTTCCTCTTCACAATCGCCCAGATTTTACTTAAAATGTTCAAGGCTTCCACAGGGGTGGTTTCATTTATGTTTACATCTTTGAGCAATACTTTTATCTCCTGGTAATCAGGGTCTTCCATTTGAAACAATGCTATTTGCTGCGGCTCTTTCATTGCTTTTTTCACATCGGGCTTGGTGCCTTTATTCTTTTCAAGTTGTTTAAGGATTTGCTTTGCCCTGTTTATCACAATTTTCGGGATACCCGCCATTTCCGCCACATGAATACCGAAACTGTGTTCTGTTCCGCCCGGCTTCAATTTACGCTCGAAAATAACTCGGTCGCCGGCTTCCCTCACGGAAACATGATAATTTTTTATGCGCGGGAAAAACTTCTCCATATCATTCAACTCGTGATAATGCGTAGCAAACAGTGTTTTCGGGTGTGCATACCTGTTTTCGTGCAAATATTCGGTAATAGCCCAAGCTATTGAGATACCGTCGTATGTACTTGTTCCACGTCCAATTTCATCAAGCAACACAAGACTGCGCGGCGAAAGATTATTGAGAATGCTTGCCGTTTCGGTCATTTCCACCATAAAAGTAGATTCGCCTTGCGACAAATTATCCGATGCTCCCACGCGTGTAAACACCTTGTCAACAATACCTATTTTTGCCTTGTCGGCAGGCACAAAACTTCCTATCTGTGCCATAATCACAATAAGTGCCGTTTGACGCAACAATGCAGACTTACCTGCCATATTCGGGCCTGTGATTATCATTATTTGCTGCTTGTCGTTATTCAGCAACACGCTATTCGGCACATACTCTTCGCCCACGGGCAATTGCCTTTCTATTACCGGATGCCTGCCATTGGTTATTGCAAGTTCCAACGAATCGTCAACTTTCGGCTTTACATAATTGAACTTATCGGCAGCTTCGGCAAATGACAAAAGCACATCCAACTGCGCCACAATGGACGAATTTACCTGAAAAGTAGGAATGTATTCCAAAAGTGAAGCCACAAGGTTATTGTAAATCTCCGTTTCAAGGGCAAGTATCTTTTCTTCCGCACCCAAAATTTTGGCTTCGTACTCTTTAAGTTCGGGCGTAATATATCGTTCACTGCTCACAAGTGTTTGCTTCCTTATCCAATCTTCCGGCACTTTGTGCTTGTGCGTATTTCTTACTTCCAGATAATACCCGAACACATTATTAAAACCGAGCTTCAGGTTTTGTATCCCCGTTCTCAATATTTCATTCTGCAGCAAGCGGTTAAGATACTCCTTGCTGTTTGTAACCAAATCCCTGAGTTCATCCAATTCGGCATTGGCACCATCCCTTATCACCTGCGATTTGCCTACAGAAGTCGGTGCATCATCTACAACCGTAGCTTCAATCTTGCCTGCAACTTCTTCAAGAGGATTAAGCTGTGAAATAAGGTGTTCGAGTTGTGGTAACTTATTTTCTTCCCACAACTTTTTGATTTCATTTATCGCCAGCAAGCTGTTTTTCAGATGAACCACTTCACGCGGAGTAATGCGTCCCGAAGAAATACGGCTTACAAGCCTTTCCAAATCTGCAATTTCCCTTATCTTTTCCCTCAACGAATAAGAAAATTCATAATCCTTAAGAAGTGCTTCGGTAGCATCAAGACGCTTTTGAATTTGGTCTTTGTTTACCAGTGGGAAAGTTATCCACTTGCGAAGCAAACGCCCTCCCATAGGCGAAATGGTAAAATCTATTGTGTCAAAAAATGTCTTGCCGTTGTATGCCAGAGTAGAAAACAACTCTAAATTACGAATGGTATAATGGTCAAGCCACATAAAATTACCCGAATCGATGCGGGAAATCTTTGTAATGTGGTCGTACTTCTCATGTTCGGTAATAGACAAATAATGCAAAACGGCACCTGCCGCTATTATGGCATTTTGCATAAATTCTATACCGAAACCTTTCAAATTGTGCGTATTGAAGTGAGAAGTAAGCTTTTCGTAGCAAGTCTCGTAATTAAACACCCAATCTTCCAGCGGGTAAATATAAAAACGCCCTTGAGTAATTTCTTCCACAAAGTCTTTTTGGTCGCGGTAGTAAATTATTTCCTTCGGATTATATGAAAAAATTAATTTTTGAATTTCCTGCGGTGTTCCCTCGGTAGTGTAAAACTCGCCTGTGGTAAGGTCTAAAAACGAAACTCCTGCTATATCTTTTGATGACTTATAAATGCTTGCAAGAAATATGTTCGACTTGCCTTCGGTAACAGTCTCTTGATACGACACACCCGGCGTAACCAATTCAACAATTCCACGCTTTACAATACCTTTTGCCAATTTCGGGTCTTCGAGTTGTTCGCAAATAGCAACCCTTTCGCCTGCCTTTACGAGTTTAGGTAAATAATTATCCAATGCGTGATGCGGAAATCCGGCCAAATCTACATAAGAAGCACTGCCGTTTGCCCTTTTGGTCAAAGTTATGCCGAGAATACGGGAAGTTTTTACTGCATCTTCTTCAAAAGTTTCATAAAAATCGCCCACCCTGAACAATAGAATTGCATCGGGGTGCTTGGCTTTGAAACTGTAATATTGTTTCATCAAAGGCGTAAGAGCGGCTTTTTGCTTTTTTGCCATAACAGATAGTTATTCGCTTTTTTTTATGTATAACCCAACTTGATAAATTCCGTCCAACACTTTATGCCTCATTGCTTGTTCAAACCTGAAAACATACTTTCCCCTGTAAGGGAACCTTACTTTTTTTCTGTACAGTAAGAAATTGCGGTATTTCCCGTCATCCACCTCTTTGCCGAACCACTTCCCTCTTTCGTCCGCCAACAAACAATCAACGGTATCAACCCTCTGTATTCCGTGCGGGAAATCAATCGTTACAAACAAATAAATGTTTCTGTACATATATTGTTCGCCGTTTGTTATGGAAAAAAACAAATCATACGGCGAAATCGTATCTTCAATACTTACTGTAAAAACGGCAATACTGTCCGCATTCCATTTCCCTTCTTTAATGTCTTTTTCAGACGAATAAAAATACGACTCACTGCAAGAAGTCAAAGCAAAAAGTGCAATAATTATCCAATAAAACCTTTTCACCTTCTGTTTCTGTTTCTTTTATTTTTTTTCTTTTTGTTTTTTCGCTGGCTTTCAATGGTTTTTTGCCTCAATTGCTCTTCGGTATGCTGGGAAACTACAAAGTCAATTTTTTCTTCATCGTGTTTTATGGTAAAATCATCCAGCTTCTCAACTTTTTTACCTTTCCTGTTTTGGTCTTGTATAAACTCAACACTTTCGTAAGTCAACGGGAAAATGCCTTTGTTGTCTTCGCTGTCATACACATACCAAACAATCTTTTTGAATACATCCGATTTCAGGTAAACGGCTTTTCCTTCTTCAGTCTCCAGCGGAACGGAAATATTCGGCAAATATTCACGTGCTTCTTTATATACCGGCAGTTCGTAATTCAGGCAGCATTTAAGCTTTCCACACATTCCGGTAAGTTTCTGTATATTTATCGTAAGTTCTTGTGTACGAGCTGTATTTGTAGTAACGGATATAAAGTTTGACATCCAAGTTGTGCAACAAAGCTCTTTGCCGCAAGGTCCGATACCACCTATAAGTCCGGCTTCCTGTCTTGCTCCTATTTGCCGCATTTCCACCCTAATCTTAAACTCTTTTGCCAATATCTTTATCAATTCCCTGAAGTCAACCCTCTCATCTGCTATATAATAAAATGTCGCTTTGGTTTTATCTCCCTGATACTCAACATCGCTCAATTTCATATTTAAACCAAGCTCTTTAATAATCTTCCTTGTTTTAAGCAAGGTGGGATATTCCAAAGCAATAGCCTCTTTCCACTTTTCAATATCATTCGGTGTGGCAAACCTGTAAATGGTTTTAAGCTTGTTTTTCTTATAATTTACACCACGCTTCTTCATATTGGAATATACCAACGGACCCGTAAGTGAAACTATGCCGATATCATGTCCTTTCATTGCTTCCACCGCCACAATATCCCCTTGTTTAAGCCTGAGCCTGTTGGGGTTTTCAAAATAATCTTTGCGTGTATTTTTAAACCTAATCTCAACAAATTGTCTTTCTTGCGGCAAAGGCGGTATATCTTTCAGCCAATCGTGCACATGAAGCCTGTCGTAACTGAAACTGCGACAAGCCAATTCCTCACCTTTTGGTGCACAGCAACCACGAAAGTGTAAAATATCTTTTGATATGGATGTGGTTTGATCTTTATCATTTGTTGTTAATGTATTGTCAGACATAATTATATGAGTTTTTATATATGTAAAAGAGTAACATACAAAGTTAAGATTTTATTTTGGGAAAATGATAAATATAGGGGATAATACTTTTACCCCAATAAAACACCAACGAAATAAAACCGGAATAATTATAAATTTATCCCTACGACAATAATATCGTCAATTTGCTTACTGTTGCCTTTCCAAGCTTCAAATTCTTCTTCAATAATTTTCTTTTGTTCTTCTACGGGTAAATCTTTTACTCTTTCCAATAAAGCAACAAAGTTCTTAACTCCGAACTTTTTATGGCTTTCTCCACCGAATTGGTCAAAATAACCGTCTGATGAAAAATACAATTTAAGTTGTTCCTTGTATGTCAACTCAATTAAGTTAAATGCAATATCATTATCCCTTGCCAGCGGGTCTCCAATAGAAAATAAATCACCGTTGATTAAATGAAACTCGGAGTCTGTAAACACAAATGCATATTCACCTGCAGAAGCCAATTGCAATTTTCTGGATTTTGTATTTAACCGTGTAACAACTATATCCATTCCGTCAAAAGTCAAAGATAATTCTTCATCACGGTGCAAAGCATCTTTTACTCCTTTGTGTAGTTCCCTTAATACCTTATCCGGTGAATATATTTTATGAACTTTAATTATTTCATTAAGCAAAGTATTTCCAATCATACTCATAAATGCTCCGGGTACTCCGTGTCCCGTACAATCTGCCACTGCAATTATATATTCGTCATCGGATATTTTGTGAAACCACAGAAAATCACCACTCACTATGTCGCGAGGCTTGAAAATCATAAATGATTTTTCGAAAACTTTCCTTAATTGCTTTTCGTTGGGGACAACAGCATCTTGGATTTTTTTTGCATACTCTATACTGTTTCTAATAAGATTGTGTTGTTCTCGTATCTTTTTAGTTCGTTCTTTCACTAACCATTCAAGTTTTTCATTATCAGCTTTCAGTTTCATAGAATACAACCTGGCAACAATAATTATAATGATTATGAATAATATAACATAAATCATATAAGCCCACCAAGTCATATACCAAGGCGGTAAAACGGTAAACCTAAAAGTTGCTTCTTTGCTTTCGTCTTTATAAACATTAACTGCTTTTACTCTAAAAGTATAATCGCCGGGTGGTAAGTTTGTATATTTAGTAAAATTTGTCGGTGTTAAAGCACTCCACTTCTTGTCAAAACCTTCCAGATAATATTTAAATCGTATTTTACCATATGGGGAATAAAACGGCGCAGAAAAATAAAAAGTCACTCCATTATACTCATACGGCAATACTAATTTCGGATTTATATTATTAAGTGCAGCAATGGAATCATTTGAAAGCACCACATAATCAATCAAAGTTTTAAATGTTTTGCCTTTAAAAGAATAATCCGGTCTTATATTAAAAATATAATCAGTTGTTGTACCCCAATATAAGTTTGTCTTTTTATCATAATTTAATGATGTTAATCCTGACCTCTTCATAGTCCTGAAAGGGTACGAATCAATATAAATAGTATCATTTTTTATTTTAACATTTGTTAAATTATAATTACATCTTAAAATCATCAGAGAATCTTCATACAATTGATAATTTACATTATATCCAGGCAAATCATTTGCTGTGGAATTGTTCAAAAACTTTACATAATAATGCCACTTTATTAATGTATCGTTTTTCACATCCAAGTAGAGTGTTTGTGTTGTATCATTCCCTCCGTAAACAAAAGAAAATAACGTATCTTTATAACGAAATAGCACAGGAATATTTCGGTTTTCGTACCCCTCAAAATTTATTTCAGTTAAAGTAAAATCATTCAATAAAGTATCTTTGAATTTCAAATGGTATAAAACACTATTTAATGTGCTTACAAAAATATTTTTCTTATCATATTCATACACATACCGGCACTGGGTATTAACTCTCATTTTATCATTTATCAAAACCCAAGAACCACTTTTATATTTAAAAATATCAAGTCCCAAAGCATTAGTAACATAAACAACATTATTGTGGAAAGCAGAATTTAACAAAACTGATGCATAAAAGCTTTGTTTCAGAATCTTGTGCTCATTATCTTGAATAATCGATAAATTATTTGATGCCGTAAGAAATATATCTCCATTTGGTGCTTTCATTATATCCAAATAAGAATCCTTTATAACAGGATTGCCGGGAAACGGATATAAATTCAAAAAATTATTACTCCTATTGGGGAATTTATCTAACCCAAATTCATACAAACCGCCAAGTGTTACAACATAAAATACACTATCTTTAATCACACTCCCGACAGGAATATATTTAATCCCGTTTGCATCTAAATTGACATAACTGACTCCATCATAGTCATACAGAATTGAAAAACCATTATTTGTTGAAATAAAAATATTACCCGATTTGTCTTCCAATATATCATACACTTCATCATCCGGAAGCCCATTCTCATAGTTAAAAATAAAATCCAAACTAAAATCAGGTTTCAACATTACAAAACCTCCACCACTTGTCCCTACTCCTATTTCACCATTTCTAAATATTTTTATTGTTTTAGGGGTATAGTTCTCAAAATATTTATCTGCAAAAGTGTTTACTTTACTTATTTTTCCGGTTTTAAAATTCCATTTATAAATACTTCCCACAGGCAAGTTAGCAGTAAACAATGCTATAGAATCATTCAATTTGGTTAATCCGAAAATCCTACCCTCTGAAAACATTGAAGTTTCTTTTACAAGTT
>JALWKH010000070.1 GCA_026996635.1 Bacteroidales bacterium
TGCTATAAAAAAATGTACTTATAAAAAGCTTATTATTCCCGCAACTTTAATTTCTACAGGTGCTGTTTTGAGTGGTTCTTCATTTGAAAACAAAATCAAATCAAGTGTAATAGACTTTGTTGGAGAAGGATATCATTGTGGTGTTGATGACTATTTGCTATTTTCACCTATTATTGTTATGTATTCTTCAGACATATTAAAGGTTAAGTCGAAGAATAATTGGTTTGATCAAACTAAATACCTGGTTATAGCGAATATTTTCTCATTTACAATTACACATACTTTAAAGCATGTTTTTAATAAAACAAGGCCAAATGGTGATAGTTTTTCTATGCCTTCCGGCCATACAACTTCGGCATTTACCAATGCAACTGTTTTATACGAGGAATTTAGGGAATCATATCCAATGATAGCGTACAGCGGATATTTGCTTTCTTCGGTAACGGGAAGTCTTAGGATTGTTAATAATAGACATTGGCTATCTGATGTGTTGGTTGGGGCAGGTATTGGAATATTAACGACAAGGCTTGTTTATTGTATAGAACCTTTAAAAAAATTTAATCCGTTTAGAAAGTCAAATAAGTCTTTTGCTGTTGTACCTTACTTTGATGATAATTCCGCAAGAGTATTGCTTACATATACATTTTAGGCAATAAAAAAGGACCGAATTTCGGTCCTCTGATGTGTGCCCAGGGCCGGAGTCGAACCGGCATGGGCAAAAGCCCACTGGTTTTTGAGACCAGCGCGTCTACCAATTCCGCCACCTGGGCAAAAATGCGGTTGCAAATATACAACCTTTTCCGGAACAACAATGTATTTTTTACAATTTTCTTTGTATTTCTACTTTTTCGTAAGCTTCAATGATGTCACCTACTTTGATATCGTTAAAGTTTTCTATTCCTATACCGCATTCTTGTCCTGTGTTTACCACATCAACATCGGTTTGGTATCGTTTCAATGACAATATGTTACCGTCATACACTACAACACCGTCTCTTATAACCCTAACTTTTGCTTCTTTTTTAATCTTTCCGTCTATTACTTTACATCCGGCAACTTTACCTACTTTAGACACTTTAAAGACTTGAAGAACTTCGGCACTACCGAGAACTTCTTCTTTTACCTCAGGAGAAAGCATACCTTCCATTGCCTTCTTAATGTCTTCGAGGGCATCGTATATTATTGAGTAAAGTCTAATTTCAACATGTTCTTGTTCCGCAAGTTTTCTTGCTCCGGCAGACGGTCTTACATTAAATCCGATGATAACTGCATCTGAAGCTGCTGCAAGCATTACATCGCTTTCGGTGATTTGTCCTACTGCCTTGTGTATAACATTTACATTCAATTCGTCTGTAGATAATTTCAAAATAGAGTCTGTCAATGCTTCTACGGAACCAACAACATCAGCTTTTACTATGAAGTTTAATTCTTGGAAGTTGCCCATTTGAAGCCTTCTTCCAATTTCGTCTAATGTTAAATGCTTACGAGTTTTAAGCGTTTGTTCACGCAACAGCTGTTTCCTTTTAGTAGTTATTTCTTTTGCAATGTCATCACTTTCAACTACCTTAAACTTATCGCCTGCATCCGGAGCTCCGTCTAGTCCGAGAATTTGAACAGGAGTGGATGGGGTTGCTTCGGTAACTTTTTTCCCGTGTTCGTTTTGCATTGCCCTTACACGACCGTAATAAATTCCGGAAACTACCAAATCCCTAATATGTAGTGTTCCTCTTTGTACCAATAAAGTTGCTACATAGCCGCGTCCTTTTTCCATTGAAGACTCGATAACGGTTCCTGATGCCGGTGCATTCGGATTTGCTTTCAGTTCCATTAACTCTGCAAGAGTTAGGATTTTTTCCAACAATTCATCAACACCTTGTCCTGTTTTGGCAGAGATTTCTTGGGTCATATATTTACCGCCCCATTCTTCTACCAATATGTTCATATTTGCCAACTGTTCGCGTACTCTATCCGGATTAGCGGTTGGTTTGTCTATTTTATTTATTGCAAAAATTATTTCTACACCTGCAGCTTGTGCGTGGTTTATAGCTTCAACTGTTTGAGGCATTATACCGTCATCGGCGGCAATTACTATAATAGCAATATCTGTAACTTGTGCACCACGGGCACGCATTGCCGTAAATGCTTCGTGACCAGGAGTATCAATAAATGTTATTTTTTTACCTTCAATATCTACGCTATATGCACCTATATGCTGCGTAATACCACCTGCTTCGCCTGCCACTACATTTGTATTTCTAATGTAGTCAAGCAATTTTGTTTTACCGTGGTCAACGTGTCCCATTATGGTAACTACAGGTGGGCGAGGTTGAAGGTCTTCTTCGTTGTCTTCTTCTATTTCTTCAAATTCTTTTATTTCGTCTTCGATAGTCTTGAACTCAACTTCGTATCCGAAGTTTTCTGCAATAAGAGGTATGACATCTGCTTCAAGTCGTTGGTTGATAGAAACAAACAATCCTAAATCCATACACACTTTAACAACTTCTGTTGCAGGAACATCCATTAACGATGCAAGTTCAGATACAGTAATGAATTCCGTAACTTTTATTTTGTTGTCCTGCATTTGTTCTTGAAGCTCTCTTTCCAAAATTTCGCGTTTTGCTTGACGTTTTTCACGCCTGTATTTTACAGCTTTGCTTTTTTGGCGTGAAGAGAGCTTAGACATTGTTTCTTTAAGTTGTTTTTCAACTTCTTCCTGGTTAACTTCTTTCTTAACAAACTGTTTTTTCTTTTTGTCTTTTTTCTTCTTTTTCTTAGAAAATTTATCTTTTTCTTTGAATTCTTGCTTATGTTCTTTGGATGAATCTTTATGCGATTTTTCGTCTTTCGATTTTTTCTTCTTTTTTGATTTCTTGAAGTCTATGTCGTCGGAAGAAACAACTTTTTTAACTTTTTTGGGTTCTTCTTTCAACTCAATTTTACCCAATACTTTGGGGCCTTCCAAATGAGGTTTTTCGGTTTTGATGTAGTTATCTTCTTCAACTTCTTTGGGTTCTTCTGTAGTTTTTACTTCTTCTTTTTCTTTGGAGTCTTTAGCTTCTTCGGGCTTTTTATCTTCGGGAGTTTCTAATTTTTCTTCTTTAGGTTCATCTTGTTTATTTTCCTTATCTACAATAGCTTTTACTTCTTCCTTAACAGTTGTTGGTTTTTCTTTATCCTTTTCTTCTTTTATTTCTGTTGTTTCGCTTGGTTTTTCAGCCTTAACCGTTTCTTTCTTTTCAGACTTTTTCTCTTTTTTCTTTTTAGGTTTAGTTGCTTCTAAATCAATCTTACCCAGTACTTTTGGTCCTTCTAATTTAGGTTCTTCTTTTTCTTCTAGTTCATCTGATTTTTTATCACTAGTGTGTTCTTCGGATTTTTCTTCATCAACCTTTTTATCTTCTTTAACTTCAGGTTGTTTTTCTTTTTCGGTTTCTTGCTTTATTTCTTCTTCTGCAATAGCATTGGGATCGGTAACCAGCACAACATCTTCATCTTCTGCCTCAGGTTCATCAGTAGTATGAGGGGAGGTTTCTTCCTGAACATCCGATATGCCAATTTTTCGGAGCTTTTCATTCCGGATTTCTTGTGATTTTTTTTCTGCTTCTTCTTTAAGTTTTTTGGAAGAGGCATATTTTTCTTCAATCTTTTTGAGTATCTCAGGATCTTCAATTTTGGAATTTGGAGAAATTGATTTTTGCCCCAAATCCTTTAGGAATTGCATAAGGGTTCGGGGACTGATGTTGTATTCTTTAGCTATTTGTGCTAATCTTTTTCCCATAATATATTTTTATTTTCTAATATGTTATCTTATTGTTCGTCAGTTTCTTCTTCTTCAAATGCTGACCTTAAAATTTCTTTTATGTAATTTACATTTTCTTCTTCCAACTCGGTTCTCTTAACTAAATCTTCATCTGAAGTTCTTAATACACTTTTAGCAGTGTCAAGTCCTATACTCTTTAGTTCACTAATCATCCATTCGTCTATTTCATCACTGAATTCTTCCAGTTCAATATCATCTTCGTCATATCCGCCTTCCCTGTAAACATCTATAACATAGCCTGTCAGTTGGCTTGCAAGTTTAATGTTAAGTCCTTTTTTTCCGATTGCTAATGATACTTGATCGGGGTCAAGAAAAACACTTGCTCGTTTTTCTTCTTCATCTATTTCAATCCTGTTGATTTTAGCAGGATTTAAAGCCCGTTGTATATAAAGTTTGGGGTTGGTTGTGTAGTTTATTACATCTATATTTTCATTTCGCAGTTCTCTTACGATTCCGTGTATTCTGGATCCTTTCATTCCCACACAAGCTCCTACCGGATCTATGCGGTCGTCGTAAGATTCTACGGCAACTTTGGCTCTTTCGCCGGGCTGACGAACAATTTTTTTGATAATAATCAAACCGTCAGCAATTTCAGGTACTTCCAGTTCAAAGAGCCTTTCAAGAAATTCAGGTGCAGTTCTGGAGATTATTACTATTGGTGTGCCGTTTTTTATATCAACTTTTACTATAACAGCCCTTACAGTATCACCTTTTTTGTATCTGTCGTTTGGTATTTGTTCACTTTTAGGCAAGAGTAATTCATTTCCGTCATCGTCCAATACCAAAATTTCATTCCTCCATACTTGGTGAACTTCGCCGGTAATAAGGTCGCCGATTCTGCTTTTGAATTTTCTGTAAATATTTCTTTTTTCAAATTCCGTTACTCGTTGCAACAATGTTTGACGAAGTGTTACTATTGTTCTTCTTTCGAAATCGTCAAATTTTACTTCTTCGTATATTTCTTCACCTACTTCGTAGTCTTCACCTTTCTTTTTTAGTTCGGATATAGGTACTTGTGTGTTCGGGTCTGTAAAGTCTTTATCGTCAACTACAGTTTTGGTTCTCCAAATTTCCAAGTCGTCTGTATCGGGATTTACGATTATGTCAAAATTTTCGTCCGTTCCAAACTGTTTTTTTATAGCTGTGCGAAAAACTTCTTCAATAATACTTACTAATGACGCTCTGTCAATGTTTTTTTCATCTTTAAATTCGATGAAGATATCTTTTAAATTCATTATCATAGCCCGAAGGTTTTAGAATTTTAATACTAATTTGGCTTTTTTTATGTTATCAAAATTTATTTCAATTTCTTTTGTTTCTTTCTTTTTGTTTGTTTCAAGTGTAATTTTATCGTGTGCTACATCTTTTAGGATTCCTTTTTCTTTTTTCCCGTCAGTTGTAAGAATTTCCACTTCTTTACCAATATTTTTCTTGTATTGCTCAGGTATTTTAAACGGTGATGTTAATCCCGGAGATGAAACTTCCAGCGAAAAATTTTCGAATACATCTTCCAATTTATGTTCAATGCTTCTGGATACTGCAACACAATCATCTATAGTTACGTTTCCAACCGGCTTATCAATGAAAACCTTGAAGTTGTAATTGTTGTCAGATTTTATTTCAACCAACAATAATTCTTTTTCTTTAAGGGTTTCGTTTACTATTTTCGAAAGTATTTCCAGCTGTTTATTTTCCATAATTCATACTAACAAGAAAGGGAGCTTTTGCCCCCTTTCACACCAGTGGTAAATCCACTGCAAAGATACATAAATTTATGAAACCAAAAGGTTTTCTTTAGATTTTTATTTTATTATTCTTCTTCCCCACCTATTCCTTCAAATTTTCCGTGTTTTGTAAAGTGGAGCTCTATGATTTTTCCGTCTTTGTTTATATCAACGAGATAGCCGATAGTATCTTTTTTATGTTTCATAAATAATTCAACTTCTTCGATTGTTGCACCACTGTATTTTTTATTTATGTATTCAACAGATTTTTGAGGTAATTTATCTTTAGAGATTTTTACTTCTTGCAAGCTGTCCGGTAAAATTTGTTCTTGTACCCAATATGCTCCTGCTCCTGCAAAATAACCCAATAATGCCCAAATAGAGATTTTTTTCATATACCAAATGAAATCAATCTTTTCGAGTCCCATTGCTGCTACACCTGCAGCAGAACCAATGATAAGAATACTACCGCCGGTTCCTGCAGTGTAAGCAATAAGTTCCCAGAAAATACCGTCAGTCATAAATTGTGTATGGAAAGGATCAATCGGGTACATACCCATTGCTGCTGCCACAAGAGGAACGTTGTCTACAACTGATGATAATAAACCTAGTATTAAGCTGACAGAGTAAACTCCGAGATGATGATCTTTAAGTGTTTTTGCCAATAAGTCAAGATGTCCTGCAGATTGCAAAGCTGCTACTGCTGACAAAATACCCAAGAAGAAGAAAATAGTGGGAACATCAACCCTTTGTAATATTTTGTTTACGGTAAGTTTGCATTCACCATTGTTTTCGTGTTTTTTCTTTTTGTGCATAATTTCGGTAGTAATCCACAAAATAGACAAACCGAAGAGCATTCCAAGATATGGTGGCAAGTGTGTAAATGTTTTGAATACAGGAACGAACAATAAGGCAGAAACACCCATAATCAACATAAGCATTTGTTGATTTTTAGTAAGGTAATCTTCACTTTCTTTTTCTATTTTTGGTCTTTCTACATTGCCTTTCAGAATGAATGACATTACGATAAGAGGTATTATCATTGTAATCAAACTCGGTATGATAAGTTTGGCAATAATGTTAACTGTAGTAACTTGACCACCGATCCACAACATAATGGTAGTAACATCACCGATAGGAGACCAAGCACCTCCGGCATTTGCTGCAAGTACTACCATACTTGCAAAGAACCAACGGGTTTGTTTGTCGTCAATGAGTTTTCTGAGCAAAGCAATGATTACGATAGTAGTGGTCAAGTTATCCAAAACTGCTGACATAAAGAATGTTAAGAAACTGATAACCCACAAAAGTTTTACTTTGTTAGTGGTTTTAATTTTATCGGTAATGATTTTGAATCCTTCGTGTTGGTCAACTATTTCAACAATTGTCATTGCACCAAGCAAGAAGAACAATATGGTTGCAATTTCCGCCAAGTGTTCCAATACTTCGTGGTGCGTAACAAATTCTTTTATTGTTTCCGCATTAATAACTATATCAGGATGTGTTTCAATAAATTCTTTCCAAGCCCTACTGAAATTCAAACTTAATACATCCTGAGCGTTCAATGCATAAATAGCCCATAATGTTGTTCCCAACAACAATGCTGTTGCTGCTTTATCCACTTTAAGCGGATGTTCCAATGCGATGGCCGTATATCCAAGTATGAACAAAATGGCCATAATAATGAAAACTGCACTCATTTTTCTCCGTTTTTAGTTTTTAATAAATTCCGGCACAAAAATAATTTAATAGATTAAATAAAAAGGTTTTGTATAAAACTTTTGGCATATTTTTTTGTTTTT
>JALWKH010000071.1 GCA_026996635.1 Bacteroidales bacterium
AAATGATATTAAATGAGGTCTTATTACCTGTAATAAAAAGGATTAAAAAATAATGAAAAAAAATAAGTTAATAATAGTCGGTTCGTCAGGTCATGCAAAAGTAGTTATTGATATTTTTGAGAAGCAAGAATCTCATGGTATTGTCGGGCTTTTGGATGATTTTAGAAATGTAGGAGAAGAAACTTTGGGATATAAAATATTGGGAGGTTTAAAAGATTTGGGTAAGTTGAAAGAAAAATACGGTGACTTCGATATATTTGTGGCAATTGGAGATAATTGGGCAAGAAAAGCAGTGGTAGATAAAATAAAATCCGTTTTCCCTGAAATAAATTTTGCTACGGCAATACATCCATCGGCACAAATAGGCAAGGGTGTAAACATTGGCAAAGGGGTAGCAATAATGCCAAATGTTGTTATAAATAGTGATGCGAGGATTGGAGATTTTACTTTTTTGAATACAAAATCAAGTGCCGACCACGATGTTATTTTGAATGATTTTTCTAGTTTAGGTCCGGGGTCTACATTGGGTGGAAATGTAGAGGTCGGAGAGTTTAGTTATGTTTCAATTGGTGCTATTGTGAGGGAAAAAATTAAAATAGGCAAGCATTCTATAATTGGATCTGGTGCATTGTTGTTGTCAGATTGCCCTGACAATGTTGTTATGTATGGAGTACCAGCAAAGATTATCAGGAATAGGAATGCCGGAGAAAAATATTTGTTATAGCTTTTTGTATGGCAAAGAATAAAATAAATAAAAACCCGATATATGTTACACGGCCTTTTTTGCCGCCTTTGGAAGAGTTTTATGGATATTTGGAAAAAATCTGGCAAAACAAGTGGCTTACCAACAATGGGGAATTTCATCAAAAGTTTGAAGAAGAATTGGCAAATTTTCTCGGTGTTCCTTATGTTTCACTTTTTGCTAACGGAACTCTGGCGTTGATAACGGCTTTGAAGGCTTTAAATATTGAGGGAGAAGTCATTACTACTCCTTTTACATTCCCTGCCACTGCCCACGCACTGGTTTGGAACGGGCTAAAACCGGTATTTGCAGATGTTGACCCGGCTACGGGGAATTTGGATCCGGTCAAGATAGAAAAAGCTATTACAAACAAAACTACGGCAATATTAGCCGTACATGTTTATGGAAATCCATGTGATACATCGAGAATAAAAGAGATTGCAAAAAAGCACAATTTAAAGGTTATATACGATGCTGCACACGCATTCGGTGTTGACAGGCAAGGCAGTTCCATACTAAATGAGGGCGATCTTTCGGTACTTAGTTTTCATGCGACCAAAGTTTTTAATACTTTTGAGGGAGGAGCAATAATTTCCAAAACCGGAGAAATGAAATATCATATTGATAATCTGAAAAACTTCGGTTTTAGGGGTGAAACAGTAATAGAAGAAGTGGGCATAAACGGTAAAATGAATGAAATACAAGCCGCTATGGGATTATTGCAGCTTAAATATTTTGAAGAGGTGGTAGAAAAGAGAAGACTAATCAGTGAAGAGTACAAAAAACTGTTGGGTGGAGTGAAAGGAATAAGGTTTATCAGGTTGCAAGAT
>JALWKH010000072.1 GCA_026996635.1 Bacteroidales bacterium
GTTTGATGTTGTGTTCTTTGAGTATGAGTTCAAAGGCTTCTTTGTGCGGCTTGCGAAGCCCTATTTGGTGAGATAAATATTGTTTGTTAAACAATGATCCCAAATCATCTGTGCCGAATTGTTTTTTCAGTCGCTTGGTATAATCCTCGTAATGAATTTCGTTTGTATTGCTGAGCAAGAAGGTTTTGTATTTTGATTTTGCCTTTTTGAGAGTGTCGGTTATGCCTTCGGGAAAGTCAAGCAGCATTGCGTTCCAAGCTTCTTCCAACTGTTGGTTTGTTGCATTTGTGCCGGTGATTTCACGCAATCTGTCATAAAATTCAGAGGGTGAGATTTTGCCTGTTTCCAGCAAGTCGAATAGGTCGTTTTGTTTTTGTTGAGAGTATAGAGTTTCTGCATTTTTTACTCCCAACTCTTCAAAAGCTTTTATGGTTTTGTGGTAATCTATATTGATAATCACTCCGCCAAGGTCAAAGATTATGTTTTTTATTCCTTCGAACATTTAATTTTGGTGGATTTGTATAACAACGCACAAAGTTACATAAAGTTGTATATAAATTTTTCAAGTTTAGACTTACGACAAAATCTCTTCGGCAATAGCAATAATTTGATTTGCGAGTTCGTCGGCTCTCGCTTGTGATGTGCTTTCGGTGTATATTCTTATAATCGGCTCTGTGTTTGATTTTCTGAGGTGTATCCATTCTTTATCCATCATAATTTTTACACCGTCTTCTTTGTTTATTTTATGGCTTGCAAAACGCTTTTCAATTTCGCTTAATATTTTGGTTATTGATTCGGGGTCGTTAAGTTGGATTTTGTTTTTACTCATATAATAGTCGGGGTACATTGCCCTTATTTCTGACACTTTTTTGCCGCTTTCCGCCATAAAGGACAGGAACAATGCTATGCCCACAATCGCATCCCGTCCGTAGTGCAGGTCGGGGAGTATTACGCCGCCGTTTCCTTCACCTCCAATTACGGCAGAAACTTCTTTCATCTTTTTCACTACATTAACTTCTCCTACGGCAGATTGATGCCACCTAACGCCGTGCTTTTCCGATACATTGCCAAGTGCAAGCGATGAAGACAAGTTGGAAACAGTATCGCCTTTCTTTTTTTGCAATATATAATCGGCAATTGCCACCAAAGTATATTCTTCGCCTATCAACTTTCCTGTTTCGTCAATTATTGCCAGCCTGTCCACATCGGGGTCAACAACAAATGTTACATCGGCATTTATTTTACGGGCTGTGTTTATTGTTTCGGTCAAGTTTTTTTCAAGCGGTTCGGGATTGTGAACAAAGTCTCCGCTCAAGTCTCCGTTTAGAATTTCGTATTCCAAACCGAGTCTGTCAAGCAAGCCGGATATGGCTAAAGACCCGACTGAGTTAATTGCATCGGCAAGGATTTTTATTTTCAGGTTCTTTATTTTTTCAATGTTTATATATGGGAGTTCAAAGATTTTATCGATGTGATAATCAAGTGCTTTCTCATCTTTTGTGAGCTTGCCGAGTTTGTCCACTCCGGCAAAGTCAAAGTCTTCTTTTACTGCAAGATCCAGAAG
>JALWKH010000073.1 GCA_026996635.1 Bacteroidales bacterium
CGAACAAAAACGGCATTTGTACAAGCAAATGTTGGTCGGTTCTATGTGGAAATTTTTATTGAAAAATACATTCTTACCCGAAATGCGTTCTTTGACATAAGTTGCCAAAAACATTAAAAAAGGCAACGGTGCTTTTTCATACAAAGCCAAACCTTCTTCATCAGTAATTCTTTCTCCGGCTTTTACCTTTTCCGCAATATCCAACAAGAATTTATCTCCAATAACACGCCCAAGCGTTTCAAAATCAATATTTTCCATTTCACTCCCTTTCAAAAAAGCAAGACACAAATGTAGAGTATTTTTTTACACAAAAGTTATATACCATAAATAAAAAAGAATGCCGCAATTAGGGCATTCTTAATTTGCTCCCCTACAAATTCACATTGGAATAGTCACTGAGACTCAAATCGCTGTACTTTCCTTTTATTTTTGCGTGTGCACCTATCATTGAATTTATAAGTTGGCAAGCCTCGATTTCAGTATCATTCTGTATAATAGAGCTTTCAATTATACTCTTTGTGATTTTCGAATTTTTACCTATTGTGGCATAAGGACCGATTATTGAATTTTCTATCACAACATCATCACCGATGTAGCAAGGGGAAATTATTACCGAGTTTCTGAGTTTGGCCGAATCACTCACATAATTTTCACCTTTCAGTTTTAGAATGTTGCGGTTTGTATCAACCGTAGCTTCTTTGTTTCCGCAATCAAACCAGAATTCCACTTCTTGAGCCTTGAGCCTCATACCTTTTTCCGCCATGAACTTCAAGGCATCGGTAAGCTGGTATTCGCCATTGCCTTTAATGTCATTCTTGATAAGGTAATCCAACTCGGCAGCAAGTTTCTCACCTTCTTTGAAGTAATAAATACCGATTATTGCCAAATCGGAAACAAAATCTTTCGGCTTTTCGACAAATCCCGTAATGATATTATTTTCATCAACGGTCACAACACCAAATGCAGAAGGGTCTTCAATCTTTTTTACCCAAATACTGCCGTCCACATCATCGTCTATCTTGAATTGAGTTTTGAAAAGCGTATCTGCAAAAGCAACAATTATTTTCCCTTTCAGGCTGGGAGCTGCACAATTTATGGCGTGAGCCGTGCCAAGCGGTTGGTGCTGGTAGTATATTTTGCCCTCTGCACCGAATTTTGTGGCAATATTTTTAAGGCGGTTTTCCACTTCTTCACCGAAATTCCCAATGATAAATGCAATTTCTTCAATTTTTTCACCGCCGGTGGTTTTTATTATTTCATCTACCAAATGTTCAACAATCGGTTTTCCTGCAATTGAAATCAGCGGTTTGGGAACGGTTAGCGTGTGCGGTCTGAGCCTTTTACCCATTCCCGCCATTGGTATAATGATTCTCATAGCGTATATTTTTATCGTTAAAAATTATTTATCTATTCCCGTATGACCGAACCCTCCTGCACCTCTTTCGGTTTCGTCAAGTTCTTCTACATTTTCCCACTCAATTTGTTCCACTTTGGCTATTACCATTTGTGCTATTCTGTCTCCGTCATTGATTGTAAATTTGGTGTCGGAGTGGTTGATTAGGATAACTTTTACTTCGCCGCGATAATCGGCATCAATGGTACCGGGAGCGTTCAATACGGTAATTCCGTGCTTGATAGCAAGCCCGCTGCGTGGTCTTACCTGGGCTTCATATCCGGCAGGCAAAGCAATAAAAATACCTGTGGGAACAAGCACTCTTTGACCAGGCATAATCTCAAGCGGACTGTCAAGATTCGCCCTTAAATCCATTCCTGCAGACAGACTTGTTTCGTAAGCAGGATTATCATGTTTCGATTTATTTACGATTTGTACTTTCATTTCACCGTTTTTTTGAAAAGCAAAGGTAAAAGATTTTCCCTATACGACGCAAAAGCAACAAAACCTATAAACAGAACCGTATTTACTCCGTACTTGACAAAATCGTTGGGATAACTGATTTGTGAAGTGATAAAATACAATCCGAGAGCTATTGAAAAATAAAGAGCAATGGACTTCAAATCATAATTTATGGCATAATACTTCCTGCTGAGAAAATACGAAGCGGTCATTGTGGAAAAATAACAGAAAAATGTAGCCCAAGCAGCCCCCATATATCCTATTCGCGGGATAAGGTAAATATTCAGCACAATGGTAATAATTGCCCCGAAAATTTGCAAATATGCTCCGAACTTCGTCAAATTATTGATTTTGTACCACACCGACAGATTGTAGAAAATGCCTAAAAAAAGGTTTGCCAATAGCAGAATGGGAACGACTTTGATGCCTTCGTAATACCTTTCGTTGATAATTATTGCCTTGATAATATCTATATAAAGCATCACAAACAAAAAAATGGACAACCCGAAAATGATAAAGTACTTCATCACATCGGCATACAATTGCTTGGAATTTTTCTCTTTTGCATTGGCAAAGAAAAACGGCTCTGCTGCATACCGAAACATTTGAATGAACAAAGTCATAAGAATTGCAACCTTATAATTTGCCCCGTAAATACCTATCTGTGCCAAAGGATTGACTTCGGGCGGTAAATATGTTCGCAAAAGAATACGGTCCAGCGTTTCGTTGACCATACCCGCAAGCCCGCCAATCAATAGCGGAAGTGCATAAATAAACATTTCACGCCACAACCTGCCGTCAAAGCTAATCTTTTCTTCAAAAATTACAGGCAGCAACATCACAAAAGTGAAAATAGATGCTATCAAATTGGCAATAAAGACATAACCTACCCCAACAGAAGGATTGTATATTGACGACAACCATTCAAAACCCGGCTTTTGATACAAATGCGGGAAAACTACCAAAAACAACACATTCATTGTGATGTTTACCAAGATGTTTAAAGTGCGTATTACACTGAATTTCACCGCTTTGTTTTGATTGCGAAGTTTGGCGAAAGGAATGGTATTGAAAGCATCAATGGCTACCACAAAAGCAAACCACTTGACATATTCCGGGTGTCCGGGATAACCGATAAACGCTGCAATGCTACCTGAAAACATCAGCACAAGAAACAAAAACGCTGACGAACTTATTGCAAGCGATGTAACAGCTGTAGAATAAACCTTGTGCGGATCATATTTGTGTGAATACCTGAAATAAGCCGTTTCCATTCCATAGGTAAGAAAAACTATAAGAAAACTCACATAAGCATACATTTCGGTAATAACACCATATTGGGCGGGAGCAAAAACACTAACGTGCAGTGGAGTAAGAAGATAATTCAGCAGACGGCTTACTATGCTGCTAACCCCGTAAATGGCTGTTTGTCCTGCTATTTGCTTTATTTTATTCAACTCTCAGTGTTTTCCAATACCATTAAATAATGCGGTATTCCGGCTTCATAAAAAATATCACCCTTTTTAACAAAGCCAGCTTTTTCGTACAAACTTACAATATATGCTTGAGAATGCAAATAAATCGGCTTTTTGCAACCTTTCAAATCTTCCAAAACATAATTCAATAGAATATATGCCAACCCTTTGCCTCTAAATTCTTTTAATGTGGCAAAGCGTTCCAATTTCACACCTTTGTCGGTAAAGCGATATCTTGCAGTGGCAGCAGGAATATTGTCGTAAAAAAGGAGAAAAAAAGTACTTTCTTCCTCATGTTCCACTTCTTCGTCTTCAGGCACTTTTTGCTCGTTAACAAACACTTCTTTTCGTATTTTCAGAGATTCGTCATACAATTCCTTGTCAAAAAAGCCAAACTTAAAAATACTGATGGGAACTTTCTCTTTCATTAGTGAATAAAATTAAAGAAAATCCAAGCATAAACAAAAAAACGAATTATTCTTGTAACTGTTATAATCAAAAAGCGTTTGAAAGGATAATTTACACTACCTGCTACTACACAAATCATAGCAAAAGGTAGTGGGAACAAAGCCGCAACAACAATTAAAATTCCTCCCCATTTTCTTATCTGTTTATAATACTTGTCCTGTTGTTTCCTTACATAACGGTTTACACTGGGGATTTTTTTTATCAACCTGCCAAGAAAATATGAATTAATACCTCCTACATAAGACAGCACGGACAACAAGGCTATAGAAGCATAAGGCATTGGCAGGGTTTTACTCCAAATTATAAAAATATCAGGCGGAATTAAGCCTAAAAAAGATTCCGACACAAAAAACAACAAATAAACATAAACCAGATCCAAATCTTTAATTATAGACTTGAAAAAAGTATCAAAATCTCCTATTAACTGCTGAAACAATACGATTACCCCAATAAAAAACAGAATGGTAAGAATCAAGTATATACAATTCTTACACAAAAACTTATACAATCCCGAACGTTTGTATATCTTATGATAATCGGTTACACCCCGCTTTTTTTTAATACGAACTTCTGTCATTTCAGCAACAATCTGACCATACTATTTGTTCATAATCACAAACGGAACCCTTTTCAATACCGGATATCCTGCAGTAGAATCATCTTTTACAACATAAATCACAGGTCCGTATGCGATGATTTTTTTATGTAAACTATTATTTGATTTATCCCAATACCACTTTTCAATAAATACCACTTCACGCACATTTGATATCTCAAAATTTCCGTTTGTTACCTTCACGGTTGTATCACCTGTTTCGGGATTTTCTACCATAATAGTATCCCTCACCATACCGAGATTTTCTTTAACCTCATCTATACTCAATGGCGTAAAGTCAAAGAAGTCATACGCTTTTATCCTGCCTTTTGTTACAGAAAAAATCAAAGAATCCAAAAATTCTTTTTTATCAAAGTGTTTCAAAATAGGTGGTTTGTCCGGCACCATATCCAAAGATAATGTGGATATTACCGTATCGGAAAGCATTTCATAACCCTGATTGGATGTATCAATCTTCACTTTTGGATTATCGTTTGAAACAGTATTTTCCTTTTTTACTTCATTATTTGAACAAGACATAAAAACGATAACAACAAAAACGAGTAGAATAATTTTTTTCATATCAGAAAGTTTTTGAGCATAACAAAATTACATAAAATATTGTTCTAAACCACAGAAGACTGAATTATTACAAATAAAAAAGGGGCTCAACGCCCCTTTTTACTATTTAATTGGTAAAAAAATTATTTGGTAATGACCAAAGGTTTAGTTATTACTTTACCGGACTTCATTATTTTCAATAAATAATATCCTGCAGGTAAATCCTTAACATTTACTTTCTCATCAGAATTCTTCAATTCTTTTTCTAATACAACCACACCGGAATTAGTAACAATACTTAGAGTTCCGCCCTCTGCATTCTTTACTGTCAACACATCAGAAACCGGATTAGGATAAACAGAGAAACTTTCAAACATAGCATTATTTACACCGGTATTAGACAAACAGAAATTTACGGTTTTTGAACTTGAAAAGTCAGCACCGCTGAAATCAGCCAAAGTATCAGTTCCACTGGTTATAGTAACATGCCCTGTTACTCCGTTATAGTCCATTCCGTCACCATAAGCATCGTAAATTGTAAAATCATAGCATTGACCTGCTTCCAAGCACATTTCAATATTATTATGTGTTTGAGGCTGAGTAAACGGTCCTCCCGACGCAATAACATTTCCGTTAAACTTCAAGTCCCAAGTTGTTTCATCCGGATAATTATCTGTTAAAATATCTATTAACACATGTGTTCCGTTAGGATTTGAAGAAACCGTAATTTCTTGAGAATTATTGGAGTTATCTTCGTCAGCAACTCCGTTAGGATTAAGTAATTCTACTTTTAATGTATGTGTTCCTTCTCCTATTGTTATTTGCGGTAAAGTTACTTGTGAAATTTCGTATGTGCCAAGTGAACCGCTCCAATCATAAGATGATACTTCATTCCCGTCAACATAAGTTTTTATTTGCACCGTTGTAAGGTTTTGAGTGCCGTAATTCTGAATTGTAACTTGCGGTTCAAACTCAGTTATACAATAAGGAAAAGTTGTAGGATAGTCAAAACTGAATAATTTAGCATCATTACCGTTTGTTGTAAGTGCAGGACATTGCGAAACAGTTGCATAATAATCATCAGCAGTAGCTAACTGTCCTACTTCTTCTACTGTTCTATCCGGGCATATTTTATAAATAGTCGGAACATAGCTGATATCATAATCACTCACACATTGTGCAGTATTGGGAGAATAAGTAGGAAGTAACGGCAAATCTCCTGCCGCAGTAATCCAATCACCTTGAGTACCATAAGGGTGATTACAATTATTTCCATCACCCTGCAAACAAGCCAAGTTTGCATTATCTCCACTACTTTCTATAGCAAAAGCCATAACATCATCAGTTGTTGTTGAATCTACACCGGGAGCACCCGCGGGACCATGCGCTTTATAAAGGTTCTCTAAAGCATGAGTATTCATAAAATCCCAACACGGACTACACCACACAGCAAAAAAATCTATAAAAACCGTTTTCCCTTGATCCAAATAATCATAAAGTGTATAAGTATTTCCGTTCAAATCCTGCAGGGTAAAATTAGGAGCATAACTGCCATCAGACAAAGTCTTATAAAATTCTAACGCATCGGTATAAACTCTTTCCTTATCTCCTTTTTCCTGTGAAAAACCATACACAGCCATAGAGATAAAAGCCATAAAAAATAAAATTCGTTTCATAATTATAAATGTTTTTTTACAAAATTACATTTTTAATTTCTCCGATAATCATAAAACATAATTTTTTTTAACACGGTTAAGTGGAATTTTATCATATGCACTCATATACTTATCAAAAACAAGATTTCAAATATAAACGACCTGTAAAAATTATATTTCATTTGCAAAAAAATAAAAATGGCAAGAGAAATTATCAAATGGATGCCCAACTATAGCGTAGGATCTCCACTTATAGACGAGCAGCACAAAAAGCTGATCAACTTAATAAACAAACTTTATGACGCATTTTTAAGAAATGATCATAAAGATAAAATATTAGAGATAATTGAGGAAATGGAAGAATATACCCAATTCCACTTCAAAACAGAAGAAGAACTTTTCAGAAAAGCCGGTTATTCTGAAAGTACAGAACATATGAAAGAACATCGTGATTTCGAGAAAAAAGTAGTAGAATTCAAAGAAAAATATAATAAAAACAAAGGCGCTTTGACATATGAAGTTATGTCATTTCTCAGAAACTGGCTCAATAATCATATTCTTGTTACAGATAAAAAATATGTAGAAGAATTAAAAAAATTATATGAATTTACTTCTAAATAACTTTCCATATAACATACATTTTTATTTTAAAGCAACGGGCAT
>JALWKH010000074.1 GCA_026996635.1 Bacteroidales bacterium
TCAAATCACCTCCGTAAACGGTTTCACTCTCAAGATTTGGAACAAGCGAATTTCTTGTTCTCGGTGACATAAACGAATTCCTGAAAAGTGGAGGTCTGGTTTCGTACATTAAATTTGTTGTAATAAAATGTCTTCCTGTAATTTGATAAGTCAACCCACCTTTCAAAGAATAATTGATAAATCCTGCTTTATCAGAATTGCCGTAAGAATTTTCGGGAAATTTTCCGTTTTTCATATTTCCTGTTCTCCAAAAAGTAGTAGAAGTAAGTTTCAAACCGGTATAAAAATTCAACTTACCGTAAGTAAACTTCGCTTGCGAATAAACATCAAATTGATTTATGTTTGCAATGTAATCATACCCGAAAATATCTCCTTCTTTAACTACGTGATTGGGATGATTAAGGTCTGATTGTGCAAGAGTAGGATCTTCAAAATCCCTTTCGGCAAATTTGTCAATATCCAGCCAGAAATCTCCGCCGAGTAAGTCTTCCACTTGCTTGTAGTGGTCACCTCTGTATATAGTAGCATCAATTCCCGAAACAAGATAAATGTTTTCGTTAAGTTCGTGCTTTAAGATAGAATTCAGTTTAATGGTATTTTGAGCGGTAACCCTGTTTTCAACGATATACTTGGATCTGTTTCCCGTAATATTATTGCCTGCTACCCCGTCAACATCGTGTACAGTATATAAGTTCTTACCGTTTGCAAAATAAAAGAAATCCCAGTTTATTTGTCTTACATTTACATCATTTTTCCATTCATCAAGCATTGTTTGATAAACATCGCTGTCGTAGTAGTAATAATAACTCGGTAAGTTCCTGTAATAGTCAGGACGCGGGTCTTTTGCATCATACCAATTCAAAGCAGATGATTTAACCTTACCGGTAACATATGTCAAGCCCGTTTGCAATTTTGTTTTTTCGTTAATTGTCCAATAATGATTTATCATTATTATCGGCTTGTGAATATCGCTTACTCTTGCATTTCTCTTTTCACCGTTTTGATATCCCCAATAAGGATTGTAAAAATTAGTTCCTGCCAAATCATATGCTTCTTGCGTACTTATTCCGGCTTTACCTCTTGCCGTAGGAGCACCCAATACAGTAAAAGTCAAGCTGTGATTATCGTTGATTTTCTTTTCACCAGAAAACAGATAACTCCATCCGTCATAAAAAGTTCCTTCAACATAACCTTCTTGTGCCCAACGCCTTGAACCTGAAAAAGTAAAAGCCCAACCGTTTGACATCAATCCGGTGGAAGTGGTTGCCATAAGCCTGTTCCTGTAACTTCTGTTTGCTGCCGAATAAGTTATTTTTGTACCTTTCCTAAACAATGAAGGTCTGATTTCAATATTTGTTGCACCTCCTATTTCTCCGAAAGAGAAATCGATATATTTTACACCGCTTTTTATATCTTTATATCTGGTTGCATCGTTCAATCCACCCCAAGTTGACCAGTAAACCCTTCCACTTTCTTCATCGTTTAAATTTACTCCGTTTATAGAAATTGTGGAATATTCAGAACCAAGCCCCCTAACTCTAAACCGTGCTTGTC
>JALWKH010000075.1 GCA_026996635.1 Bacteroidales bacterium
CACCTTTGTAAGATGGAGTGCGTTGGTATTGGCATCATTGGCAGTATTTGGTGCCTATTATTTTAATTATGCATTGTCAGCTATCAAACCGATGCTGGAAAGTATTTTGGGCTGGAACAGTAGTGATTTCGGAACATATACTTCCGCATACGGCTGGTTCAATGTATTCTTTTTCATGTTGATTATAAGTGGTATTATCCTGGATAAACTCGGAGTGAGAAAAACAGGGTTGGGAGCCACTACGGTAATGTTTATCGGTACATTAATCAACTATTGGGCGGTTTCAACCACTTTCCCAGAAGGTGCCACCATCCTTGGAATGAAAGCCCAAGTATTTTGGTCATCAGTGGGATTTGCAATTTTCGGTGTTGGAACCGAAGCAATCGGTATTACGGTTTCGAAAGCTGTTGTACGTTGGTTTAAAGGTAAGGAAATGGCTCTTGCTATGGGTATGCAGATGTCCATTGCGAGATTGGGGACATTGCTTGCTCTAGCAATAAGTTTGCCACTTGCCAAAAACTTTACAGTGACCGCACCAATTCTTTTTGCATTGATACTTATGCTTCTCGGAGTTTTGTCCTTTATTGCATATTCTATTATGGATAGGAAGTTGGATAAATCCGAAGCAGATGATGAGAGCGTAAAAAGCGAAGAAGATGATTTTAAAATTAAAGATATCCTCTTTATTATAACCAACAAAGGATTCTGGTATATTGCAATACTTTGCGTATTGTTTTATTCAGCGGTTTTCCCGTTCTTGTTTTATGCTACCGACCTGATGATAAATAAATATCATGTAAACCCGTATTGGGCAGGAGTTATCCCAAGCTTGTTGCCGTTGGGTACAATATTCCTGACACCTGTTTTTGGTGGTATTTACGACAAGAAAGGAAAAGGCGCCACTATAATGATACTGGGGTCTTTGATTCTTATTTTTGTTCACGGCGTTTTGGCTCTTCCATTCCTTAAAGCATGGTGGATAGCAGCAACAATGGTAATCATTTTGGGAATCGGTTTTTCTCTCGTTCCTTCTGCTATGTGGCCTTCTGTACCGAAAATTATACCTGAAAAACAACTTGGAACCGCATATGCAGTAATTTTCTGGATACAGAATATCGGTCTTATGACAATTCCGCTATTGTTGGGTTATGTTTTGGATAAAACAAATCCGGAAGTTTCTCCAAACAAGTATATGGTGAAAAAATCAATTGAAAAAGCTTACAAACTTGCAAATTTGAAAACATATCAACTTACGGATAAAGATTTTGAAAAACTTGTAGAAAAAGCTACCGGATCTTCAATAGATTCTGTTGTTCAATATTCGGTTTATGAACCGGTATCAAATTCAGAACTGGATACTGCGGTAATTGCAAAAGAAATTACTTCTACAATAGAACAAAAGGTAGAAGAACTTATAAACTCAAACACCGAACTTACAAAAGATAAAAATAAATTGATGAAAGCGGTTGAGAATGTTACAAAGGATATTGTTTACCAAGAAGTTATTAAATATAAGTTAAACTTGAGGTATAATTACTTCTGGGA
>JALWKH010000076.1 GCA_026996635.1 Bacteroidales bacterium
AGCATTATCCGGATGGTAATTTGAATGAAAAAATAACTTATAAGTATGATAACTTTGGGAATTTAATCGAAAAAAGAATTTATGACAATGAAAATAAGCTTTACAGGTATATGAATGATGAATATGGCAATGTAATTAAGGAGGATATATTTAACGCCAAGAATAAATTTATTAAATCATATAGATATGAATACCTTTATGATGAAAAAGGTAATTGGGTAGAAAAGAAAGTTTTTGAAAATGATAAGCCTTTACTGATTTACGAAAGGGAATACAGTTACTTTTAAAAGTCTTACAAATAAATGCTCCTGTCTCCGGCTGTTCTCAAAAACGGCTTAACGGCACGGTGAAATATGCCGTGAACATAAGCAATAGTCATACCGTAGTTTGATACGGGTATACCTTCTTTTATTGCACTCCTGATTCTGCTTTTCAGTTGCTTGTGCGTAACCACGCAGCCGCCGCATTGTATTACCATTGCATATTGCTTTATGTCGGGTAGTGTGTCTAATCCGCTAACCACTTCAAATTCAAGTTCTTTACCCGTAAAATCCCTTATCCATCGCGGAATTTTTGTGCGACCTATATCATCGCAACTTACTTGATGTGTGCAGCTTTCGAGCAACAAAATCTTATCTCCGTCTTTTAGTTTGGAAATGTGAGGGGTACCTTTTATGTATGCTTCAAAATCGCCTTTGTGGCGGGCAAGCAATATGCTGAAACTTGTCATAGGTATGTATTCGGGCACAGTAGCCGCCACTTTGTTGAAAACCTGGCTGTCAGTGATTACCAGTGCCGGGTTTGGGATTCGTCTGAGGGTGATGTCCAGCTCACGTTCTTTGGTTACTACGGCTATGGCATCGTTGTCAAGTATATCGCGTATGGTTTGCACTTGAGGCAATATCAGCCTGCCTTCTGGTGCTTCCTCGTCAATAGGGGTAACTAATACGACTATATCACTTTGTGTAACCAGGTCTGCAAGCAGTGATTTCTTTTTGTATGAACTTTCGGGCAGCAGTTTTTTTATAGTATCAAAAATTTTTTCTCTTTCTTCTTCTGAAAATTTTGTTGCGGAAAAAAGCAGGACTGTTGTGTTGTATTTTTCTTCCAACTTTACGGCTTTGTTTGTACCGCAGTTGTGAATATCGTTTTTGTTTGAAATGATAAAGTAGGGTAGATCATTCTCTTCGAAAAGCCGTATCAGTTTTTCATCATATTCTTCCGTTTGGCAATTTTCAACCACCAAAATGGCAAGATCTGTTTCGTCTATGATTTTCAGTGTTTTTTCTATTCTTTGCTGTCCGAGTGAACCCGAGTCGTCAATTCCGGCTGTATCTATAATAATTGCAGGTCCGATGTCTTTTATTTCAATTGTTTTTTTTACGGGGTCGGTAGTTGTGCCGGGTTTGTCGGAAACTATGGAAAGTTGCTGGGATGCAAGGGCATTTATAATTGAGCTTTTGCCCATATTTCTTTTGCCGAAAATTCCTATGTGTGGTGTCAGTTCTTTACCTTTCTTTTTCATCTTCAAAGTCTTTTAATG
>JALWKH010000077.1 GCA_026996635.1 Bacteroidales bacterium
AACTACTTGAAGTTTTGCACCACCTGCTGAATTCAATATAACATCAAATTCTGTTTTTTCAGCTGCACCACCTTCTGCACCACCTGCAGGTGCTGCTACTGCTACAGCTGCTGCTGCGGGTTCAATGCCGTATTCTTCTTTCAAGATATCAGCTAATTCCTTAACTTCTTTTACTGTAAGGTTTACCAATTCTTCTGCTAATTTTTTTACATCTGCCATTTTTGTAAAAATTTAAAGATTAAACATCAATTTTTTTTAAATTATTAAATAAAAATTTATTCACCCCTTTCTTCAAGGGTTTTCATTAGTCCAGCTAGGATGTTCTTACTTGATTCCAGTGATGAAACAACATTCTTGATCGGACTTTGCAACAACATAACGATGTCTGCAAGAAGTTCTTCTTTAGACTTGAGTGTTGCAAGTTCTGCAAGTTTGTCATCACCGAAGTAGAACGATTGCTCAACATATGCACCTTTCAATACAGGCTTGTCAAGCTCTTTTCTGAACTCTTGAATTAATTTACCGGGCACATTATTAACCTCGGCTAACATTACTGCTGAAGGACCTTTCAACACTTCTTCGAATTGTTCGAATTCGGGGTTGATTTTTTTCAGTGCTATGAGCAGTAATGTGTTTTTTGCCACCTTCAATTTAATATTGTTTTCGTGGCATTTACGCCTCAATTTACTTGTGTCTTCTGCATTGAGCCCGGAAATGTCGGTAATGTATATGTGCGGGTATTGCTCTAATAAGGATACCAGCTCATCAATTATTTTGGTTTTTTCTTCTTTTCTCATTTTACCGTACTTTTAATTATTCATCAACCTTTTTCGGGTCAATCTTAATACTCGGACTCATTGTTGATGACATATGAATTGATTGTACATAGGTACCTTTCGCTGCTGCCGGTTTGAGCTTGATAACTGTTTTTATCAATTCTCTTGCGTTTTCTTCAATTTGTTCCGGCTTAAACGAAGATCTACCTATGGAAGCGTGTACAATCCCATATCTGTCAACCTTAAAGTCAATTTTACCGCTTTTTACGTCTTTAATGGCTTTGCCAACATCCATTGTAACAGTTCCGCTTTTTGGATTTGGCATCAAGCCCCTGGGACCGAGTATTTTACCCAACTTACCGACTTTCGGCATTACTTGCGGCATAGTTATAACTACGTCAAAATCGAGCCAACCTTCTTTTTGGATTTTTTCAATATATTCATCCAATCCAACATAATCTGCTCCTGCTTCTTTTGCTTCTTTTTCTTTGTCAGGTGTAACCAATGCCAACACTTTCTTTTCTTTACCTGTTCCGTGAGGCAAAGTTGTAATACCTCTTACCATTTGGTTGGCTTTTCTGGGGTCAACACCTAACTTGATGTCAACATCAACAGAAGCATCAAATTTTGTTGTAGTTATATCTTTTACCAGCTTGGAAGCTTCACTTAAAGAGTACTTTTTCTGATGATCGTATTTTTCTAATACTTTCTTTCTATTTTTTGTCAGTTTTTTCATTGTCTCCGGTTTTAAAATGGTCTTTCGCCTTCAATTGTGATACCCATACTTCTTGCTGTTCCCGCAATCATTTTCATTGCAGATTCAATTGTGAAACAATTTAAGTCGGGCATCTTGTTTTCAGCTATTTCCCTAATGTCATCCCAAGTTACGCTTCCAACTTTTTTTCTGTTAGGTTCAGGAGATCCTGATTTTAGTTTAGCACGTTCGAGTAGTTGTACCGATGCGGGAGGTGTTTTTATAACAAAGTCAAATGATTTGTCTTTGTAAACCGTAATAATTACCGGCAAAATTTTGCCTGCCTGATCCCGTGTTTTATCATTGAACCTCTTACAGAAGTCCATGATATTTACACCTTTAGAACCAAGCGCAGGCCCAACCGGTGGTGACGGATTTGCTTGTCCTCCCGGAATTTGCAGCTTAATAAAGCCTTCTATTTCCTTTGCCATTGCTTGTTGTTTTTATTTTAAATTTTTTCTACTTGCAAGAAATTAAGAACAACAGGTGTCTTTTTACCGAATAGTTTTACCATTACGGTAACTTTCTTTCTTTCTTCGTTTATTTCTTCAATTGTTCCGACAAATTCAGAAAATGGCCCGTCAATGATTTTTACTGTTTCTCCTATCGAGAATGTAACATCTATTTCTTCATCCTTATCTGCCAACTCATCTACTATTCCCAGCAAACGGAATGCTTCTTCTTGCCTCATCGGCACGGGTTTTTTCCCTTTATCTGTGCCGAGAAAATACAAAACACCACTGATTTCCTTAATGGTGTTCATTGTTTCGGTATCCAATTCTCCGTTTACTTCGACTAAAACGTATCCGGGTAAGTAATTTTGTTCTTTGCTTACTTTTTTACCGTTTTTTATTTGATAAACTTTTCTGGTAGGGACAAGAACTTTAGTAACAACATTTTCTAATCCCAAGCGGGCAATTTCATTTTCTATGTATTCTTTAACTTTTCTTTCTTTGCCGCTAATTGCCCTCAACACATACCACTTTTTTCCCGTTTGCTGTTCCATTGCTTAGAGTTCCTGTTTTCTTAATAAAATAAACTGTAAATGATATGCATTAAATTCTTGAAGAAGATGTCCATAATAGCAATTATGGCGGCAATTATCAATGATGCCACAAATACTACGATGGCACTATTTTGTAATTCTTTCCACGATGGCCAAGATACTTTATAGACCAATTCGTTGTACGATTCTTTGATATAATTTACAAGCTTACTCATAGCTGTCAATAAAAAATTGCACGGGAGGAGAGACTCGAACTCCCAGCCTACGGTTTTGGAGACCGTTGCTCTACCAATTGAGCTACTCCCGTATAATGTTTAAAAAAGGGTTGCTACTTTCCAGTAGCAAACCCTTCTTTTTATCAGAACTATTATTTTATTATCTATTATTCGATGATGTCAATAATTTGACCAGCACCGATTGTTCTACCACCTTCACGTATAGCAAACCTCAAACCTTTGTTCAATGCAACCGGGTAAATCAATTCAACTTCAATTGTTACATTGTCACCGGGCATTACCATTTCGATACCGTCAGGTAATTTAACAGTACCGGTAATATCCAATGTTCTGAGGTAGAACTGAGGTCTGTAATTGTTGTGGAACGGAGTGTGACGTCCACCTTCTTCTTTCTTCAAGATATAAACTTCAGCTTTGAATTTTGTATGAGGAGTAATAGATCCCGGTTTAGCGAGAACCATACCTCTCTTAATTTCTTTCTTGTCAATACCTCTAAGCAAGAGACCTACATTGTCACCTGCTTCACCTCTGTCGAGGATTTTTCTAAACATTTCAACACCGGTTACTACAGTTTTCTTTTGAAGACCGAGACCTACGATTTCAACTTCTTCACCTGTTGTGATAACACCTGTTTCAATTCTACCGGTTGCAACAGTACCACGACCTGTAATTGAGAATACGTCTTCTACAGGCATCAAGAACGGTTTGTCAATGTCTCTTTGAGGAGTTGGAATATATTCGTCAACAGCGTCCATAAGTTCCAAAACCTTCTTTTCCCATTCGGGTTCACCGTTCAATGCACCAAGAGCAGAACCTGCAATAATAGGAGCATTGTCACCGTCAAATTCGTATTGGCTGAGAAGGTCTCTAACTTCCATTTCAACCAATTCCAACATTTCTTCATCGTCAACAAGGTCAACTTTGTTGAGGAATCCAACAATAGCCGGAACGTTTACTTGTCTTGCCAACAAGATGTGTTCTCTGGTTTGAGGCATAGGTCCGTCGGTAGCAGCTACTACCAAAATAGCACCGTCCATTTGAGCAGCACCTGTAACCATGTTCTTTACATAGTCGGCGTGACCGGGACAGTCAATGTGTGCATAGTGTCTTTTTGCTGTTTCATATTCTACGTGAGCAGTGTTGATAGTGATCCCTCTTTCTTTTTCTTCAGGAGCATTATCAATAGCGTCAAAATCTTTTTCTTGAGCCAATCCTTGTTTTGCCAATACTTTTGTGATGGCAGCTGTCAAAGTTGTTTTACCATGGTCTACGTGACCAATTGTTCCTACGTTTACGTGTGGCTTGGTTCTTTCGAATTTTTCTTTTGCCATATCCTTAGAGTTTAATAAATTAACAAATTAATTATATAAAAAATCGAGCCGATGAAGGGAGTTGAACCCTTGACCTTTTCCTTACCAAGGAAACGCTCTACCCCTGAGCTACATCGGCCTCTTTGTCGTCAAAACAAAAAATGAGCGGGAGACGGGACTCGAACCCGCGACATTCAGCTTGGAAGGCTGACGCTCTACCAACTGAGCTACTCCCGCTTGTCGAGTGGGGAGGGCAGGATTCGAACCTACGAAGGCTGCTGCCAACAGATTTACAGTCTGTCCCGTTTGACCGCTTCGGTACCTCCCCGATAAGTAAAAAGCTGGTGGAGGGATTCGAACCCACGACCTGCTGATTACAAATCAGCTGCTCTGACCAACTGAGCTACACCAGCATGCTTTTAATGAACTCAATTTTCGGGTTGCAAAGGTAATCAAAAATTTTATATGCAAGCGTTTTTTTAATTTTTTTTCAAAAAAAATTACCTTTTGTTTTTGTAACGTTCAATCTGCTTTTCTAATGCAGACAGAGCATTATCAACACCTTCTTCAAATGTTTTGGCTTGTTTCTTGGCAAATAAGTCTTCTCCGGGTACTTCAAGCCTTATTTCGGTTATTTTGTTTTCTTTAGTTTCCGATTTGTCAAGTTTCAATGTTATGTCAGCCCTGATTATGTTACTTGATTTTCTTGCTACTTTATTGACTTTTTTTTCTATAAAGTCTATCAACTTTTTGTCTGCATCAAAATGAACAGTGTCGATTTTAATGTTCATGGCTTTTCCTCCTTTTTATTTTTGTTTTTAATTAATCGCTTCTCGGATGTGATTTATTGTATGCTTTTTTTAATTTTTCAATAGTGTTGTGGGTATAAATTTGAGTTGCCGCTAAGTTGGCATGACCCAAAATTTCTTTAATTGCGTTCAAATCCGCCCCCCTGTTTAACATATGGGTGGCAAATGTGTGTCGCAATATATGCGGACTTCTTTTATGTAAAGTTGTTATGTTACTTAAGTAGTTGTTCACCTTTCTGTATACGAATTTCGGATAAGCTTTATTCCCTTTGTCCGTTAGGAAAATATAATAGTTGTATTTGTGAGTAAAGTTAAACTTTTTTTCTGTCTCGGACAAAAAGAATTTTAAAAAGTTAGCAAATTTTTTTGTGATGGGTATGTGTCTTTCTTTGTTACGTTTGCCTATTACTTTGATAGTCAAATTTTGGAAGTCAATGTCAAGTTTTTTTAAATTTATTAATTCAGATAGTCGCATCCCTGTATAATAGAATGTCAAAAGCATTGCTTTGTCTCTTAATAGAGAATAATCTCCGGTAACATCTGCTAATATTTTGTCGAAAAGAGCATCAATGCCCTTTTCGTCTATAAACTCGGGAAGTTTTTTTTCTCCTTTTATAGAAGGAATACTTGTTGCCGGATTAATTGCCACTATGGATTGTTTTATTAGAAACTTGAAAAACACTTTGATCGAAGTTATCTTTCTATTTATAGATCGTGCACTAAGTCCTTTTTCGTGTAAAAAAAATATCCACTCACGAACATGAGTGGATGTCGTTTTATGTATATCTAAATTAAATTTAGATGCTAAAAAATCTTGGAATTGTGTTAAGTCGGTTTGATACGAAATAACGGTGTGTTTAGAATACCGCTTTTCGTATTTTAAATACTTAATAAAGTCTTCGACATAACACATATAGAGTATTGGTGCAGGTTATTGGTTCATGCTCCTTAATCTCTGTATGTATTTAGCCTTAAGTAATTGTTGTCTTCTCTTTACTGAAGGCTTAACATACTCTTTTCTTGCTCTGATTTCCTTAAGAATACCAACTTTTTCAAATTTCCTTTTGTACTTCTTAATCGCTCTTTCTATTGTGTCGTCTTCATTTACTTTTATTACGATCATGGTTTTCAGGTTTTTATTTTTAAGGACTGCAAAGGTAATTCTTTTTTATAAATGTGGATACAATTTTTTAACTTTTTTGCACTAAAAAATGTTATCTTTGCGAAACTTTTATGGGTACAGTCCGTATAAAGCCAGCGTTCTTTGATAATATGGGGCTGACTTGGCTTTTGACAGGTGAAAGGAGATTGCACCTGCATGCCGGGTTATTGCTGTAGCATCCCGTAAAACTGCTCAGCAAACCAATAATTGGCGAAAACAACTTCGCGCTCGCTGCCTAATTCACAAGGTGAATAAGGCTTAATCCCCTGTCAAGGACGGGGGACGAGCTGCCACCGGATAAGCTTTGCCTGACGGCTTATCCATATGGTGGTACTACCGTGAAGTTCAGGCTTATCGTTGCAGGGTGCTCCTCCTGCAACGAGAAACTCCTGACGGAGCTATCCCGTAAGTAGGCCGGTCGGCTTGCCGGCTTGCGGGAGAATACCAAATGCCGACTAAGCATGTAGAGGGTGCAGTTGAATTTCATCTGGACCGGGGTTCGATTCCCCGCAGCTCCACTAATTTTTTTATTCTTCTCAAATATTCAACGCTAAAATCTTTTTTCAATTCTTTCCGCACAATCGTATTAATGTAGTTGTAAATATTGGCTGCTTAGAATGTGGTTTGATGAAAGCTAACAATTGATAACAGATAACTAACAACTAAAAAAATCCTATCTTTGCAAAAAAAAATTTTATGCCCAAGAAAAAATCAAAAAAAGAATTCAAAATCAGCAAAAAGAATTTGTTTGCATTGGCAGTGTTGTTGATTCTGCTTTCCGCATATATGTTTCTTTCTTTCTTTTCTTATCTTGGGACTTGGCAAACAGACAATATAAAATGGATAGATATTTTTTCGGGTTCGGAAGTTTCGGTAAATAACTTTGGAGGCAAATTAGGTGCGTATTTGGCATATAATTTCATTACGGGATTTCTCGGCATTGCTTCTTTCGGAATACCTTTTTTAATAATGTTGTATGGCTTACGCCTATTGAAAATCAAAACTTTACCATTAAGGAAAACTACGAAAGTTACTTTATTATTAATGGTATGGTTGTCTTTAATTTTGGGTTATGTAGATTTGTTTTTGGCTGATAAAGAGTTTTTACTGGGAGGATTATACGGTTATTCTATTAATTTATGGTTGGCTTCGTTCATCGGAAATATCGGAGT